>DQTE01000043.1 GCA_015662905.1 Crocinitomix sp.
AGTGACAAACCAAGTGACCACAAAAGTAGATAAAATAAAAATGATTTTAAACAAATTAGACTCTAAACCTTTATCTATTGATTCAAATGCAATACACAACTATGAAAAAACAAGACAAAAAACAAGGCAATAAAAAGCAAAGGAAGAATCCTTAATAGTTTTCTGAAATAAAACTTTTTTAAAGCAAACTTATGATGGTATTTATACTCCCTTAACGCAAGAGACGTGATTAAAAAAGATGAAATAAAAAAATAAACATCTAAACTATTAATGGATAAGCTCAAAAAAAGATCCGATAAAAGATTAATAGCTCCATCATTTTTTGTCCTTAAAAAATACAACGTAACAAAAAAGAAAATGGGTAAATAAGCTAAAAACCTCAATGTATTAATATCTTTGAAATATAATTTTTTAATTTTAGGCATAGCCCAAATGTAATTAAACTTTTTATTATTGCGTATTTTTTTGGTGAACAAAAGCAATTATAATGATTAAAACTTATATTTGTTAACTATGAAATTACCTTTTATATTTTTTTTACTACTACTAATACTCTCTGGCATATCGTTAGGGTTCAGCTTCCCTTATAGTTTTGGTTTTTTTCCTTTAGCTTTTGTAAGTTTGGTCCCTTTGTTTTTATTTAATACAGAAATGAATAATGTCTATAAACTTAAAGGAATAAAACGTTTTGTTGGCGTTTACTTTTTCTTTTTGACCTATAACATTACAACAACTTGGTGGATATATAATGCATCTACCGAGGGGGCTTATATGGCTTTTTTCTTTAATTCCTTTTTAATGAGTTTACCCTTTTTTCTGTATGGATATATTCATAAACACTTAGGTGATTTTAAGGGATTAGTTTCATTTGTAGTCTTATGGTTATCATTTGAACACATTCATCATATCTGGGATTTATCGTGGCCTTGGCTTACATTAGGTAATATTTTAGGTAATCATCCTATGCTTATTCAGTGGTATGAACACTTTGGTACAGGTGGTGGCTCTTTGTGGATTTTGTTGGTTAATCTTTTTATCTTTATTGTGATTAGAAATGTTTGGATAAAAAAAGAAAACTTAAAAATTCAAACGCCTTATTTTGTATTAATTGGACTACTGATTATTGTACCAACACTATCATCAGTATATAGATTTTACAACTACACTGAGAAGGATGATCCTATTAATGTTTTAATTGTTCAACCCAATATTCACCCGTGGGCAAATAAAACAAGTTTTGATGGTTTTGCTGGAGAAAAATTTACAACCCCTGTATCAAAACAATTAGATAAAATGCTTTATCTTGTTAATAAGAAAATTAACCCAGAAACTGACGTTATTATTTGCCCAGAAACTGCCATTTCAGCTTCAATAGAAGAAAGTATTATGGATAACTTAGGTGTCATTATAAAGCTCCGCCAATTTTCAGAAAAAAACAACAATGTCCCTTTTATTATTGGTGCTGATACTTATGGTAAATTTGATAGTGTAAGACCTTTTCCTGCCATTGCAAAAAATGGTTATTATCTAGAAAACTATAATACAGCTCTATTGTTAGATGCTAATAACCCTATTGAAGTTTATCATAAGTCTAAGTTAGTTTTAGGGGCTGAAAAAGTTCCTTTTGTTGACTTTTTACCTTTTATGGCTAAGCTTTCTGTTGATTTAGGTGGTACAAATGGTATTTTAGTTGCTAACAAATTTCCCAAAGTGTTTAATGCTAAGGGTGTAAAATACGCACCTTTAATTTGTTATGAATCTGTTTATGGAGAATTTGTTGCTCAATTTGTATTAAACGGTGCTGAAATTTTAACTGTAATTACAAATGATGGTTGGTGGGGAGATACTCCTGGTTATAAACAACACAAAATGTTATCTCAAATTAGAGCCATTGAAACAAGACGTTCCATAGCAAGGTCTGCTAATACGGGAATTTCTTGTGCTATTAATCAAAAAGGTGAAGTTATTAAAGAATTACCTTGGGATGAAGCAGGCGTGATATCAACCACTTTAAATAAAAATAATAACATCACCTTTTTTACGCTTTATGGTAATATTATTGGACGTATTTCGGAGTTTATTGTTCTTGGATTGCTTCTGTACGCTTTTACATCAATGTTAAAAAATAGAAAGATAAAGTTTAATTAGTTGTTTCCTTTATTTCTTTTATAACACTTTTTATCCAAGTAAACCAAATATAAGCCCCAATTGGAACTAAAATAAAAGATAGCTTGTTAAACTCCCAAGCTTGTTTAAAATCAAAATGTAGTAAATGTTGCGTACCTCTTGTTACACCACAACCAGGACATTCCAAATCTAAAAATCTTTTTGACGGACATAGCGTTTGACCGTAATCAAAAAAATCAGCCGGCAATATCAATAATCCTATTGGTAGAGATATTAAACCGACCAATTTTATATAATTAAACAGACGTTTAATAACTAAACGTTTTTAGACACAACAATAAGAGCGTGAATTATTCCTGGAATAACACAAAGTGCCCATAATATTATGTTTAGTACTACTTGCCCCATATCCCAATCTGTAACTAAGCCTACTGCTACTGGCGGGATAAAAAATGCCAACAGATAAAGAAGTATTGGATCAATATCACCATCACTTCCGTTAGATTCTACTGACTTTTTTGCTTTTGCTATTTTTTGAACAACTTTTTTACTTAAACGTTCTGTCTTATTCGTTTTTGTGACATTTTGAGTGGCAAAACCATTTATCGGAACTGCCTTTTGATTAATTTTTGTTCTTTTATCAATTGATACATTCTGATTAACAGACTCTACAAAATTGTTTAATGTTTTTTTACCATTTTCTACTTCTCTTGTTTCTTTTACTGAAACATCTTTTGTAGTTGTCGTAGTATTTATAACGTTATCATTAAATACAACTTCATTATTTTGCTTTACACCTTTATTTTTTAAATGTACATTTTTGTTATGACTAACAAAAAAACCTTTGGTGTACTTTCTTTTTTGAATCCCTCTGTTACTTGCTACTTCATTTGAAGTTGAACAAGATGTTGCTATCGCGATAACAACTAAACCTAACAATACTTTTGTGACTCTCTTTTTCATAATTTCTATTCTTTTAAATTTAACGGTTATAAATTTAACATTTTTTTTAACATCAATAGATTATTCTGATTTTTTTTTTACAGGTTCCTAATAAAAAAGAAATATAATCTTAAATCCGTAAGTATGTTCTTAACGAATTCAAAGGAATTCATAAACGCCTTAAATAGCAAATAAAATTTGTGTATAAAAATCAAAATGTAGGACAATATTGGTGTAGCACAGGTTTGAAACACCCAAACACCTGTATAAACGCAAACAGGTGGTGACTTTCTAAAAACAGGCCCACCTTTGTCGGCAGACAGGCATTCTCAATAATGGTGTGCAGTTTGGCTTTGCAGTAGAAGATACTTGCAGATTAAAGGTTTAAAATCATTTCTACAACTTTGTTCTGTTGGAAATTGCTCTATAAATCTTAAAATATTCATAATAATTTGTTATATTTGTTA
>DQTE01000197.1 GCA_015662905.1 Crocinitomix sp.
AGTCAGGAAAATACCTTTTGGGCGTTCGAGCGGGCTATCCATTATAGTGTTTAACCTTAAACAAACAATTTGTAAAGCTTTAAATGCACTTCCGCTGGTCGTAATTTAAACCTAACAAATTCTAATGCTTAACCCCAAACAGCTACCATTCCTACCCCTAACGCAATAAAAAAACCTATTTGTTCTGTCCAAATAGTTTTTTTTTACATAGTTAGTCTAATTTTTCCTGTTTTTTTCTCTGAAATATAATACAACTCCCCAAGTTAAGGCAGAAAATACTGCGGTGAACAATACCCTTGTAAAATCCTTAAATTCAATACAAAAATTATTTGAAACTAACTCCCATATTAAAAGACCAAGAAAAATACCATTACCAAAAAAAAATACTATTGTAAATAATTTTTTTCATCACTAAGTAAGTTTGATATTACAAATGCAATAAAAACAAGAAATTTCACAATGTTTAATAAATTCTATTTAGAATCTTTTTTACGTAAAATATATCTTGTTGTAACTTCAGTATCAGAATATATAACATAGTTACTTACAAATTCCCATCCATTTGCCTCCATAAAATTTAAAGCATCAATCATTGAGTTAAAGGCAGTTTTTTCTCCGTTTATACCTCTAATAGCTTGTGACCTAAACGAAAAAGGTTGTCCATAATCAACAATAACTTTAATTTTTGTAGGATTCAATTTTGATCTACCAACCAATTCAACATATTTTATGTCTAAATCGTTAATATTTACTTCGTTTACAATAACCTGAGTGTTCCCAGTAAATGCGTAAATCATTAGCATTCCAAAAAGCATTAATTTCTTCATAATTTATATAATTTTAGTATATAGCTGGAAATCACAATTTTCATACCAAACCAAATGGACTAAAATAGATTCAAAATACAACTTTTAATTTTGTAATGGGTGCAACTAAAAACAACAGTAATTTAAACCGTAGATGAAAAGACTTGAGTTGTGGGTTTATTTCTAATTAACCTTAAATCAAAAGCCATACAGATATTTCTAATAAACGGTTGTCCTTTTTGGGTAACAATAATACCATCATTATTAATGTTAAGCAAACCGTCTTTTTCTAATTCCAATAACCTTAACTTAATTTGCACAATTTCTGAGGAGCTTAGTTCTTGTAAATTATCGTTCCACGTTGTTTCAAAGTGGCACATTAAATTTAAAATATGTTGTCTAATAATTAAATCCTCACTGTTCAACAAATGACCTCTAAAAATAGGAAACTCTCCTCTATTAACTATATCTTGATATTCTTCAACAGTTTTTACGTTTTGAGCAAACGCATACCAGCTATCACTTATTGAACTCATTCCTAAACCAATCATTAATTTAGTTTTCCCTGCAGTATATCCCATAAAGTTTCGGTGTAGAGTTTTGTTTTGCATAGCCTTGTATAAACTATCTGTTTTCAAAGCAAAATGATCCATCCCTATCTCAATATACCCCATATTATTCAGCATTTCTTTTCCTATTTCATACAATGCTCTTTTTTCAGCATCTTTAGGTAAATCTTTTTCATCATACCCTCTTTGCCCTGTTCCTTTTATCCAAGGAACATGTGCGTAAGAATAAAAAGCAATTCTATCAGGTTTTAAAGATTTTGTCTTTTGAATTGTATCAATAATGCTGTTTTTAGTTTGGTGAGGTAAACCAAAAATAATATCATGACTTATTGATTGATAACCAATATCTCTACTCCATTCTGTTACTTGTTTAACATTTTCAAAAGGTTGAATTCTATTGATTGTTTTTTGTACTTTTGGGTCATAATCTTGTACACCAAAACTATTTCGATTAAACCCTAAATCAAATAATGTTTGTAATTGTTCTTTTGTTGTATGGTTGGGATGTCCCTCATAACTAAACTCAAATTGTTCAGCCTTTTCAGCTTTTGATAAAACGCCATCAATTAATAATTTTAAGTTTTTAGAAGAAAAAAAAGTTGGGGTACCCCCTCCTAAATGTAACTCTTTTATCTTTGGTTTATCTTCAAATAAATCACAGTATAAAAACCACTCTTTTAAAACCGTTTCCAAATAAGGTTCTTCTACCGAATGTTGTTTAGTAATTCGCTTGTGACATCCACAAAACGTACACAAATTCTCACAAAAGGGCAAATGGATATAGATACTAATACCCTCCTTATCGTTACTTTCATCAAAAGACCGTTTAACTGTCTGTTTCCAATCAGTTATTGAAATGCCATTTTTATCCCAATATGGAACAGTTGGATATGAAGTATATCTCGGCCCCGCTATATTGTATTTTTGTATAAGATTCATTTTAGATTTTTTATTATCGGTTAGTTTTATCTTTTTCTTATCCGATTGTACAGTTTAATACCCAACATAAGAAGTATTATTAATCCTATAATACCTACCACACCAAAAATCCAACCCAAAGTTGTTTTCAAGGTAATTAAAAAAACAACCGAAAACAGAATAATTGTTGCAATTTCGTTCCATATTCTTAACTGATGTGAGCTGTATTTTATTTGATTATTTTGTAATTGTTTGTATATCAAATGACAAGCAAAATGATAAAGATAGAGCAAAAACACAAAAGATAATTTAATCCACATCCATGGCTGTTTTAAAAAAACAACTCCCAATGGAGTGTTTAACAATAGTGTTGCTATAATTAAAGTAATAATGGCTGATGGCCACGTAATGATATTCCATAAACGGCTTGTCATTATTTTATATTGTTTTTGTAAAATATCTTTCTCAGCACCACTAAGTGATTTAGTTTCTGTATGATATATGAATAATCTAACCACATAAAATAATCCAGCAAACCAAGTCACAATAAAAATAATATGTAGCGCCTTTAAGATATTATAGTATTCCATATTTAATTTAAAAACGTTTAATATATATAGGCTTAGCCTCAGTAATTAAGTTAACAATTACATCAACCCACTCATCATCATCATTTAAGCAATCAACTCTAAAAAAAGTTTCTCCCCCATTTTTAATAAAGGTTGATTTTCCTTCTATTCCAATTTCCTCAATAGTTTCTAAACAATCACTTACAAATGAAGGAGTAACAACCAGAATATTTTTTTTACCTTCTTTAGGTAAATTTGCAAGTCTATTTGCTGTGCTAGGTTCAAGCCATTTACTTTGACCTAAACGAGATTGAAAACTAACTTCATAATCATTTATGGAAAGATTCAGGTAGTTAGCTACGCCTTTTGTGGTTTCTAAGCATTGGTGATAATAACATTTTTGACTGTTTATACTTCCAGCTTCACAACAGGTATCATTTTGACTTTTATGAGATTCAGTTGGTGTTGTTTTATACAAATGTCTTACAGGAATACCATGGTAAGAGAAAACAATATAATCTGCATTACTTTTATTTAATTTGTCTCTTATTTTTTTAGCCAGCAATTTTAAGTATCCTTTATGGTTATAAAAAGGGAGAATAGCTTCATAAGTTATAACTGGATTTAATTTTAATAATTCTGTTTTTACTTTATCAATAATAGTTGTAACAGTTGACATGGCATATTGAGGGTACAGAGGTAAAACCTTTATGTGAGTGCAGTTTTGTTTTAGTAGTTGTTCTAAGCCTTTTTTCATAGAAGGCTCACCATACCTCATAGCCAATGCGATAGGTTGATTAATCCTAAATTGAAGTTTTTCAAATAAATTCATTGAATGCACCATCAAGGGAGAGCCCTCTGACATCCAAATCTTTTTGTAAGCCTTAGCAGAATGTTTAGGTCGGGTGTTTAAAATAACACCTTTTACTAAAAGCAAACGGTTAATGTAAGGTATGTCAATCACATACTTATCCATTAAAAACTCTTTTAAATAAGATTTTACATCTTGTTCCGAAGGGCTTTTAGGCGTACCTAAGTTAACAATTAAAACACCTGTTTTTTCTATCATATTTAAGGCAAATGTAAAGTAAACTTTTTTAACTATTGTATAAAAAATCACTTAAATATAACCTATGACATTACTGTGACAAACCTTTGACAAATCCATGACAAAAGACCGGAAAATACAATTTAAATTTGCAACATCAAACTATTATTATGCAAAAATTTGTTGTTGTTGGGTTAAGTTACAAAAAAGCTAACGAATCTATTCGTAGCAAGTTTAGTTTGTCTGAAAAACAACAAAAAGAAATATTAACCTTAGCCAAAGAAGAAAACGCTTTGGGTTTTATTATCTCTACTTGCAACAGAACAGAGATATATGCTCTTGCAAAGAATGTAGAAGACATTTACGCCAAATGGAATAAAGTAACACAAACTGCCTATGATGAATTAAAGGCGTATTTGTATGTTTACGAAGAAGCCAAGGCAAAGGAACATTTTTTTAGAGTAGGATGTGGGTTAGAAAGTCAGATTTTAGGAGATTTTGAAATAACATCACAAATTAAAAAAGCTTTTGCTTTAGCTAAAAAGATAGGAACAATAAATGGTTATTTGGAACGTTTGTACAATACAGTATTAAAAACGAGTAAAAAAGTTCGTACTCAAACTTCAATTAGTAATGGAACAACCTCTGTATCTTACGTAACAGTTGACTACATCAAACAACAAATTGCCAATTACAAAGAAAAACATATTTTACTTTATGGCTTGGGTGAAATAGGAAAACTAACTATTGAGAACTTATACAAACATCTGCCTTCAGATAATTTAGCCGTTATTAACAGAACGGAAACAAAAACAAAACAAATTGCCGACAAGTATAAAATTACCGAATTTGACCATTCAGAGTTAAATAATGCCATTGCGCAAACAGATATTTTGATTGTAGCAACCAATTCAACTTTACCTACTATAACCAAGCAAAATTTTATTAATTCTAAACAAAAGACAACTGTTTTTGACCTATCTATACCAGCCAATGCACATAAAAATATAACTGAATTAAGCCATGTAAGACGTATTGGATTAGACGAGTTATCTAAAACGATAAATCAAACAAAAAAAAACAGAATGCAACAAGTGCCTTTAGCTGAAACTATTATTAAAACACACATGGAAGAATTTGAAAAATGGGCATCTCATCAAGTATTCTCTGATTTAACAAAATCGTTTAAGCAAAAAATGGTTGATATAAAAAAGGTAGAGGTAGAATATCATAAAAAAAAGTTAAACAATCCTAATGAGGAACATTTAGATGCAATTTCTAACAGGTTGATTCAAAAAATTACTGGTAAACTGGTAACACAATTAAAAAAAGAAAACTGTGAACAAACGCGTCAACAAAAAATGAATTTAATTAAAGAAATGTTTGATTTATAATGAAACAGTCCATTAAAATAGGAACTAGAGCAAGTGAGTTAGCAATGTATCAAGCTGAATTAGTTGCCTTAATGTTAAATAAAAAAGGTATTTCAACTCAAATTGTTAAGATAGATAGTGAAGGAGATGCAAATTTAATTCAACCTATCTATAAAATAGGTTTTTCGGGGGTGTTTACAAAAAGTTTAGATACAGCACTAATAAATCATAAAATTGACATTGCAGTACATTCTTTAAAAGATGTTCCTACAAATTTAGCAGATGGAATTAAAAACTTGGCTGTATTGAAAAGAGCAGACAGCAAAGATATACTTGTGTTTAAAGGGTCTAACATTGATTTTTCAAAACATTTAGTGATAGGGACAGGAAGTATAAGACGTAAAGCGCAATGGTTGAATAAGTATCCATCTCATAAAATTGAAGGGCTAAGAGGCAATGTAAATACAAGGCTAAACAAAATACAAACGAATTCACATTGGAAAGGCGCTGTTTTTGCCAAAGCGGGTTTAAAAAGAATTAATCTATTAAAAGGCAATTTCATAGATTTAGACTGGATGATACCAGCACCAGCACAAGGTGCTATCGTAGTGTCTTCAAGATTAAATGATAATTTTGATGGACTACGTAAAATACTCAATCATCAACAAACTGAAATTTGTACAACCATAGAGAGAGATTTTATGAATGCCATTCAGGCAGGATGCTCTTCTCCAGTTGGAGCCATAGCTACAATAAAAAGTGATATTGTAAATTTTAAAGGACTCATTATTTCATTAGACGGAAAAGAAAAAGTCATTATTGAGAAATCAACAACAATAGATAAAAGTGAAGGGTTTGGTTTAGAGTGCGCCAAAGAAATAAAAACCAAACATCAGTCATTAATTGATGTTATTAAAGCTGAAATACAAGAGCTGGGATGAGTTCAAAGGTAAACATATTGTCCACAAGAGTATTAAGCAAGGAATTAACCGCTAGTTTTAATGAGCAAATTACTTTGTTACAACAACAATTTATTGAATTTAAGCCTATAAGTTTTAAAAAATCAGAACTATTAACCGATAAATATTGGATAATAACCTCACAACAAACACTTAACATCATTTTTCAGACTTACTCATTAAGCGAATTAAAAAAAATTAATTTTTATGTTGTTGGTTTACAAACAGCCAAAAAATTAAATGATAATCAATTAAAAGTTATAGAATGGGCAAATTATGCGCAAAATTTAGCATTAAAAATAATTAAAAATCATTCAGAAAAACATTTCTTTTTCATAGGAGGGGAGATAAGACGAGACGAATTACCAAGTTTACTCAAAAACCATAACGTTTCAATTAAAATGATTGATATTTACACCACCGTCTTGTCTCCCTATGAAATTAATGAACCAAAACTTGATGGATTAATTTTTTTTAGTCCATCAGCGGTTCAAAGTTATGTAATAAAAAATACCATTTCAAATGAACAGGTATTTTGTATTGGAAATACTACTGCCCAAGAGCTAAAAAAATATAGTAGTCAAATACATGTCCCAAAGGAACAAACGTTTAAGTCTGTTATAGATTTAGTAAATACATATTATAATGAGTAATAAACATTTATTTTTAAGAGCTTTAGATGGTGACAAAGTAGAAAGACCACCAGTCTGGATGATGCGTCAGGCAGGTAGGTACTTACCTGATTTTATGAAGTTAAGAGCCAAGTATGATTTCTTTACTAGATGTCAAACACCCGAGCTGGCAACAGAAATAACTGTTATGCCAGTTAACCAAATAGGTGTAGATGCTGCTATTTTGTTTTCAGACATTCTTGTAGTTCCACAAGCAATGGGCGTTAATGTTGAAATGAAGCCCAACGTTGGACCCTGGATAGAAAAACCAATTCAATCTATGGCTGATGTTGCTAATCTAACAGTGCCTAATGTAGAGGAAACCTTGCAATATGTATTTGATGCCATAAAAATGACTAAGCAAGAGTTGAATGATAAAGTGCCCTTGATAGGTTTTGCTGGTGCACCATGGACAATTTTATGCTATATGGTACAAGGACAAGGAAGTAAAACTTTTGATAAGGCCAAAGCTTTTTGTTTTACACAACCCAAAGCAGCACATTTGCTATTACAAAAAATAACCGATACCACCATTGCTTATTTAAAAAAGAAAGTAGAATATGGTGTAGATGCAGTTCAAATTTTTGATAGTTGGGGAGGCTTATTGTCGCCAGCTGATTATCAAACCTTTTCATTTAATTATATTCAACAAATTATTGATGCCCTAAAAAATGAAACCAAAGTAATTACTTTTGGTAAAGGAACTTGGTATGCATTTGAAACCATCTCTATATCTGGCACCCATGCTATGGGCGTTGACTGGACTGTTACACCCAAATTAGCAAGATATCTTACGCAACATAGAGTAGTGTTGCAAGGTAACTTTGACCCCGTAAGATTGTTATCGCCTATCCCAGATATTAAAAAAATGGTAAAAGAAATGATAGATGGTTTTGGAAAAGATAAATACATAGCAAATTTAGGCCATGGTATTTTACCTAATATTCCTGTAGATAATGCAAAGGCTTTTGTAGATGCAGTTAAAAATTACACAGAATGAATATAAGACACAGAAGGTTAAGACAAAACTCAGCCATTAGAGCTTTAGTTCAAGAAAATCAATTGTCGGTTGATGATTTTTTAGTACCCCTATTTGTAGTCGAAGGTAATGGAGTGAGAGAAGAAATTTCTTCAATGCCCAATTATTATAGAATGAGTTTGGATGAATTACAAAAAGAAGTAATAGAGCTATGGGAATTAGGCTTAAAAGCTGTCTTAATTTTTGTAAAGGTACCTGATGAATTAAAAGATAACGAAGGAAAGGAGGCATTGAATCCAAAGGGATTAATGCCAAACGCTATAAAGGCAATCAAAGAGGTTTGCCCTGAAATGTTAGTTTTTACAGATGTAGCACTAGACCCTTATTCTTCTTATGGGCATGATGGTGTAGTAAAAGAAGGGCAGATAGTAAATGATGAAACAGTAGAAATATTATCAAAAATATCTGTAATACATGCTAAAGCTGGTGCAGATTTTGTAGCCCCTTCTGATATGATGGATGGACGGATAGAGGCCGTACGAAAAGCATTAGAAAAAGCAAATTTTCCTAATGTGGGTATAATGAGCTATTCTGCAAAGTATGCCTCTGCCTTTTATGGCCCCTTTAGAGATGCTCTAGATTCAGCACCTGGATTTGGCGATAAAAAAACATATCAAATGAATCCTGCAAATGCCAATGAAGCTGTTAAAGAAATTATTGATGATACAAAAGAAGGAGCAGATATTATAATGGTAAAACCAGGTCTGCCTTATTTAGATATAGTAGTATTAGCAAAACAAAAAACGACATTACCAATAGCCATTTATCAAGTAAGTGGTGAATACGCTATGATAAAAGCTGCTGCAGAAAAAGGGTGGTTAAACGAAAAAGAAGCTATGCTTGAAAGTTTAATAAGTATGAAACGTGCAGGTGCCGACATTATAGCAAGTTATTTTGCAAAAGAAGTAGCGTTATTGCTGAAATAGATAATTACTCTAAAATAAAAAATCATAAAATGAGATACAAGAAATCAAAAGAGTTATTTGTAAAAGGAAGTAAACACATGGTAGGGGCGGTAAACTCACCTGTGCGTGCGTTTAACACAGTAGGTGGTAACCCTATTTTTATTGAAAAAGGAAAAGGGGCTTATCTTACAGATGTAGATGGAAATAAATATGTTGATTATGTTTTATCTTATGGACCTATGTTATTAGGACACGCCAATGAACAAGTAAAAACAGAGGTTAAATTAGCTTTAGAGGATAGTTTTAGCTTTGGCGCGTCAACTGAAAAAGAAATTGAGCTAGCAGAGTTGATTTGTTCAGCCTTTCCTAATATGGATAAAGTAAGAATGGTAAACTCAGGTACAGAGGCAGTAATGTCAGCTATAAGACTAGCAAGAGCTTATACAGGAAAAAACCAAATTATTAAGTTTGCAGGCTGTTATCATGGTCATGCAGACATGCTTTTGGTAGCGGCAGGCTCAGGATTGGTAACAGGAAGTTTACCAGGAAGTAAAGGGGTTCCAAAAGACACTGTATCTAATACATTAATTGCTAATTTTAATGACATTGAAAGTGTAAAAAAAATAATTTCAAATAATAATAATATAGCAGGGATAATTGTAGAACCTGTGGCAGGGAATATGGGTTGCGTTTTACCGAAAGATGATTTTTTGGTGGAGTTAAGAAAAATAGCCTCAGAAAATGGAATTTTATTAATAATTGATGAGGTTATGACAGGGTTTAGAGATAGTTTTGGAGGTGCTCAAAAGGCTTTTGGGGTGGAGGCAGATATTACCTGTTTAGGAAAAGTTATAGGCGGAGGTTTCCCCGTGGGTGCTTATGGTGCTAGAGAGGAAATTATGCAAATGGTTGCACCTTTGGGTGATATGTATCAAGCAGGAACATTATCTGGAAACCCAATAGCAATGACTGCAGGTATAAGTATGTTAAAGCAACTAAAAGAGGAAAATGTGTATGAAAAAACAAATCAGTATGTAAACAAGTTGTCTAACTTTATGTTAGATTCGGCTAAAAAACACCATATTGATATAACAGTTAACACATTTGGTTCAATGATAACCCCTTTTTTTACCAGTCAACCTGTAACTAATTTTGATGAAGCTAAAGCCTCAGACCAAACAAAGTTTACCAAATTCTTTTGGAGTTTAATGAATAACGGAATTTACATTGCACCAAGTCCTTTTGAAGCTTGGTTTGTGTCATCTAAACACGGTAATAAAGAACTTGATTTAACCTATAAAGCCATTGATAAGGCATTTTCTGGGTTGAGTTAGGAATGTATTTAAGAACAATTTTTTTATGTATAATAAAAAACAATCAAAAAATGTCAAACCAAACAAAGCCACTTATAAATTGGGAAGTTTTTTCTGCCATAGATATGCGGGTGGGAACTATACTTTCTGCAAAACATTTTCTTAAAGCAAAAAATCCCTCATATATACTTACTATTGATTTTGGAGACCTAGGAATAAAAAAATCAGCAGCACAAATCACTAATTTATATACAATTGAAGAGCTAATTGGACAACAAATTATTGCGGTGGTTAATTTTCCTCCTAAACAAATTGCTAACATAATGAGTGAATGTTTAGTGTTAGGCATCCTAGGCAATAAAAAAGATGTAACTTTGCTACAACCTCAACAAAAAGTTGCGAATGGTTTAAAAATTGGTTAATGAAATTACAGCTAACAATTTTCTTAGGCTTGTTTGTCAATATATACAGCTTTTCACAAATTAGTGAAGGAGGAGCGCCTTATAGCTTTTTATTACCAGAAGATTTAGACATAGAAAATATTTTTTTATCACCACCTTTAATTGACAGTATTATAGCAAAAGATAGTATAGATAAAATAGCTAACAGATTGGCTGTTAATATACCGTGCCAAATATCCATAAATACTCACGGTAGCTGGACAACCTTACAAAATGGAATTAAAGTATGGCGGTTGTCAATCAATGTGCCAAAAGCAAAAGGATTGGGGCTATATTTTAAAAATGACGTTTCAATACCACCACAAAGCCAGCTTTTTATTTATAACGCATCAAAAACTCAGCTACTTGGCGCTTATACTTCTTCAACACCAAATTTTAAAGCAGTTGAAGTTGTTGTTGGAAATCAAATTATTATAGAATATCAAACAAACAATCAAAACCAATTACCCAACTTGAACATAAGTGAAATTGCTTGTTTTTACAAAGGATTTGACCAAAAATTTAATTATTATGCCCGTTCTATAAATCAACATAGAGAAAATGAAAGTTGTGAGGTTAACGTAGCTTGTAGCGAAGGTTTACTTTGGCAACATCAAATTGATGCTACGGTACTCTACACCTATAAAGAGGGGCAGTATACCTATGTGTGCACTGCAACAATTGTAAATAATACCAATTTTAATTGTAAGCCCTATATTTTAACAGCTAACCATTGTGGAACACCAACAACATCAGCTGAAATAACAACTAATGTGTGGTATTTTAATTATCAAAACCCAAGTTGTGAATTTGGTAGTACAACACCTTATAACGATAATTTATCTCAAACAATGGTTGGAGGAACTCTCAAAGCTTCTTCTAGTTTGGGTGTGTATAATCAAACAACTACGGGGGTAATGGGTAGTGATTTTGTTTTAATAGAATTGTCATCTCAAATTCCTGAGGCCTACAATCCTTATTTTGCAGGTTGGAATTTAGAAGATTCTCCGTCTAGTTCAGGAGTGTGTATTCATCATCCAGCGGGTAGCGATAAAAAAATATCAACCTATGCCAACCCTATTTTTACCACAACATACAATCCAAATGAAACCCAACCTAAGCACTGGGGAGTAGTCTGGTCACAAACACAAAACGGATATGGCGTAACCGAAGGAGGGTCATCAGGTGCTGCTCTTTTTAATACTAAAGGACAAATAGTCGGGCACTTATCGGGTGGAGCTTCTGATTGTAATACCCCAACTGCATCAGACCTATTTGGTAAAATAAATTTTGCTTGGACAAGCGAAGGTCAAAATCCTAATCAACAGTTAAAGTTTTGGTTAGATTCTTCTGGCACCCATTTAAAAAGTATTAATGGGGCTTATTATCCTTGTAGTAATACCGTGATTGATGACAGTTCAAAAGTATTAAGTTTAATGGACGTCAATATCTATCCAAATCCAACAATAAATATCTTATATATTGATTTAACAAACATTAACGACAATGTTTCAAATTTAACAATCACTAATTTGGCTGGGCAGATTGTTTACCAAAAAGACATGTTGGAAAACATATTAATTATTGATTTAAGCGCTTACGCTATTGGTACGTATTTTGTTAAGTTAAAGTCAGATAAGAAAACATTAGTGAAAAAAATAGTTAAAATATAACTTGTTTTTGTAAAAATAAATGCAAAAGTTAAACGAATTAATTTCATTAATGAATAATTGTCTATTTTTGCCAAATAATTTAATTAATTAAATGAAAATACAAGTTGTAAAATCAAAAATTCACAGAGTTAGTATCACAGAGGCAGACTTAAATTATATAGGTTCAATAACCATTGATGAAGATTTAATGGATGCTTCAAATTTGATTGAAGGAGAAAAAGTACAAATTGTAAACTGTAATAATGGTGAACGAATTGAAACTTATGTTATCAAAGGGGAAAGAGGCTCAGGGGTTATTTGTTTGAATGGACCAGCGGCCAGACGTTGTGCTGTTGGTGACATTGTAATTATTATAGGATACGGATATATGGATTTTGAGGAGGCTAAATCTTTTAAACCTACTTTGTGTTTTCCTGATGAAAAAACAAATAAATTAACCTAACTTAGCTTTTGAAAACCCAATTCCTCAAAACAATAAAATTACTTCTTCCTATTCTTTTTGGAATTGGGCTAATTGGGTTGTTTTATGATGCTTTGTGTGAGGAAGACAAGCAAGAGTTGTTTAAAGCGTTTAAAGAAGCCAATTATTTTTGGGTATTCTTATCATTGATTATAGGGTGGTTAAGCCACGTTGTAAGAGCTTATCGTCAAACGTTTTTATTAGAACCCCTGGGTTATAAAGCACGTTTTTGGAACCTTTACCATGCGTTAATGATTGGATATTTAATCAATTTAGCTTTTCCAAGAGCAGGTGAAGCGTCAAGAGCGGGGGTAGTAAATAAAACAGAAAAAATACCATTTGACAAAGCTTTTGGAACCATACTTGCTGAAAGAGCAGTGGACTTATTGATGTTAGGTGTAATTACGGTTATTATGCTGTCTTTACAGTTTGATAAATTAGATTTGTTTCTTGAAGCTAAAGATAATTTCCAACAAGGAAAAGGCGCTTGTGGTAACACATTTGTTTTTAATTTACTAGGCGGTATAGTTAAATGGATAATTATTATTGGTTTTATTGGTGGTGCAATTTTATTTGTTGTTAAAGAAAAAATTAGATATAGATTAACACAGTTGATTAAAGGTGTATTTTCAGGAGTGTTTTCTATTTTAAAATCAAAAAACAAAGGTGCGTTCATATTTCAAACGTTTTTGATTTGGTTGTTTTATGTATCAATGTTTTCGGTTTGTTTTTTTGCTTTAGATTCAACGGCTCATTTGGGTATTGATGCTATGCTTGCAGGGTTTGTAGCTGGAACCGTTGGAATGATTGTTGTACAGGGCGGGATAGGTGTTTACCCTGCTTTCGTAGGTTTAATTATATCAATATATTTGAGCAACTCAAATACCACAATTAATCCTCAAGCACTGGCACTTGGTTGGATTATTTGGACATCTCAAACTTTAATGATGATTGTCTTAGGTTTAGTATCTTTGTTGATTAATGGAAAAAACATCAAACTACAAAATGAATAACTTATCAAAATTAACCGCCAAAATAATCGACCAAAAAAAACTTAAGTCATTAGCAGAAAGTGTAAAAAACAAAGGATTTTCTATTGTGTTTACCAATGGGTGTTTTGATATTTTGCACAAAGGACATGTTGAGTATTTGGCACAAGCCAAAGATAAAGGAGATGTTTTAATTGTTGGATTAAATTCTGATGATTCTGTTCGCCGACAAGGTAAAGGAAAAGAACGACCAATCAATAAAATTCAAGCAAGACAAACTGTTTTAGCATCACTTTTTTTTGTAGATTACATTGTTGAATTTGATGAAGATACACCTCTAAAACTTATCTCTTTAATAAAACCAAACACACTGGTCAAAGGTGGTGATTACGACCCTAGCGAAATAAATCAAAATGCCAAAACATATATTGTAGGTAAAGATATTGTTGAAGCCAATGGTGGAAAAGTTGAGGTAATCAATTTAGTTGAGGGATTTTCTACTACTAACATTGTAAATAAATTAAAAAAGGATTTAAGGAGTAAAAAAACATAAACAAAGTGTCTGTTTGTCTTACAGGTTCAACTTATTTTGTATATTTGTACAAAACTTTAGGGGTGCAGTTAAATCTGCTGAGAGATACCCTTTGAACTTGAACTAGGTAATGCTAGCGAAAAGGAAAAGTAAATCTGGTGTTTTTTTGATATTCCCTGAAGTTTTATATATTAATTTGATAATGGAAATAACTTTAAACAATCAAATAATTAATGTGCCTGAACATGAGTGTTTAGAAACAGTGTTGAAGTTAAATAAATTGTTAAATAAAAAAGGAATTGCTGTTGCCATTAATAACACAGTAATCCCTAAATCCAATTGGAGAAACACAGGACTAAAAGATAAAGATAAAATATTAATTATAACAGCCACGGCTGGCGGATAAATTTTCTGCTTAAAAATAGAGTGATATGAAGCAAAAAGAAGTTAAAATACCCAATAAGCAATCAAAAATTACAAGAGAGCCTTTTCCTGCATCTGAAAAAATTTATGTGAAAGGAAAAATACACAAAGATGTAAGAGTTGCTATGCGTAAAATTAGTTTAACGGACAGTAAAGCAATGTTTACAAAAGGAGAGTTTGTAAAAGAAAAGAATGAAGCCGTTGTGGTATATGATACTTCAGGACCATTTACAGACCCAAACATTGAAATAGATGTAAAAAAAGGAGTGCCAGCCATAAGGCAAAAATGGATTTTAGACCGTGGTGATGTAGAAGAATTGTCAGAAATAACTTCTGAATTTGGCAAAGAACGTCTATATAATTCAGATTTAGACCATTTACGTTTTGAGCATCTTAAAAAACCTTTAAGAGCAAAAAAAGGACGCAATGTATCGCAAATGTACTATGCCAAAAAAGGAATCATAACACCTGAAATGGAATATGTTGCCATCCGCGAAAATCAAAAGCTACAAGAAATAAAAGAAATTGCGCCCCAACATAAAGGACAATCTTATGGTGCTAGAATACCGAAAGAAATTACACCAGAGTTTGTACGAGATGAAATAGCAGCAGGAAGAGCAATTATACCTAATAACATCAATCATCCAGAAAGTGAACCCATGATAATAGGGCGTAATTTTTTAGTTAAAATCAATGCTAATATCGGTAACTCTGTTCTGTCTTCATCTATTGAGGAAGAAGTTGAAAAAATGGTATGGGGCATACGTTGGGGAGCTGATACCATTATGGATTTGTCCACTGGTAAAAATATACACGAAACGCGTGAATGGATTATAAGAAATGCACCAGTACCAGTTGGAACTGTTCCAATTTACCAAGCACTTGAAAAAGTTAATGGTAAGGCAGAAGATTTAACTTGGGAATTATTTAGAGATACTTTAATAGAACAAGCAGAGCAAGGCGTGGATTATTTTACGATTCATGCAGGTGTTTTATTGCGCTATGTTCCAATGACAGCCAAAAGGTTAACAGGCATTGTATCTCGTGGAGGGTCAATTATGGCAAAATGGTGCTTGGCCCATCACAAAGAGAATTTTTTATATACCCATTTTGAAGATATCTGCGAAATAATGAAGCAGTATGATGTAGCTTTTTCGTTAGGAGATGGTCTAAGACCAGGTTCTATTGCAGACGCTAATGATGAGGCACAGTTTGCAGAATTGGAAACCCTTGGAGAGTTAACAAAAATAGCATGGAAACATGATGTTCAAGTAATGATTGAAGGACCTGGACACGTGCCAATGCACATGATTAAAGAAAATATGGACAAAGAGTTAGAGGATTGTTTTGAAGCACCCTTTTACACTTTAGGACCATTAACAACCGATATAGCACCAGGTTACGACCATATTACCTCAGCAATTGGTGCTGCTCAAATTGGATGGTACGGAACAGCAATGTTGTGTTATGTAACGCCAAAAGAGCATTTAGGTTTACCTAATAGAGATGATGTTAAAGAAGGAGTAATTACCTACAAATTAGCTGCACATGCCGCTGATTTAGCTAAAGGACACCCTGGAGCACAGCATAGAGATAACGCTATGAGTAAAGCAAGGTTTGAATTCCGCTGGGAAGACCAATTTAATTTGTCATTAGACCCTGATAGAGCCAGAGCGTTCCATGATGAAACACTGCCTAGTGAAAATGCTAAAGTAGCTCATTTCTGTTCAATGTGCGGACCACATTTCTGTTCAATGAAAATTACTCAAGATGTAAGAGAGTACGCCGCTGAACATGGCTTAGACAGTCATAAAGCAATAGAAGAAGGAATGAAAGAAATGTCAGAAACATTTAAACAAAAAGGTGCAGAGGTATATCTTGAACCTAAAGAGATTAAAAGCTAAAAACGGTTAAGGAAAAATAAAAAATCACTCAAAATATGTAGAATTTAAAGGTGTCCCTTTTTCAAAATCATTATTAAACGTTTTACCTAAAATAGACGAATAGTATTTGGGATGAAGTCCAACACCAGGTCTTATAGATTTAACATTTGATGGCGTTATAACGTCTCCTTTTTTAACATTCTCAACAATAAATAATGACCTAGAAAAATGGCGACTTTTTTTCTTTTTTTCTGTCATTTCATAATCAACCTTACCCAGTATAATTTCAGTTTGTCTAACACTATCTACCATTTGTTTAAACTCTTTTTCATCTAACGAAAAATGAGCATCTGCGCCACCAATGGATTTATCTAATATAAAATGTTTTTCTATTACTGTTGCTCCCAATGCAACAGCTATTGAAGGAACTTGAGTGCCTAATGTATGATCAGACAAACCAACTTTAACGTTAAATCTACTTTTAATATCAGGAATGGTTAACAAATTAGCTTCTTCTAATTTTGCAGGGTAAGCAGATGTACATTTTAGAATGGTAATATCATTATTACCTTGTCTTTTACAAGCGTCAACAGCTAAATTAATATCCTCAATGGTTGCTATACCTGTTGAAATAATGATGGGTTTTCCTTTAGAGGCGACATACTCTATTAATGGAATGTCGGTAATTTCAAAAGAAGCAATTTTGTATATAGGAGTGTCTAATTTTTCTAAAAAATCAACTGCTGTTTTATCGAAAGGTGAAGAAAAGCAAATAAGCCCCTCCTTTTTAGCAACTTCAAATAATTCCTTATGCCACTGCCAAGGCAAGGAAGCTCTTTGATATAAATCATAAAGGTATTCACCATCCCAAGCAGTTCCTTGGTTAATCATAAAAATATCTTTTTTACAATTAATGGTCATTGTATCTGCCGTATAGGTTTGCAGTTTTATAGCGTCAGCTCCAGCTCTTTTTGCAGCTTTTATGGTTTCAATTGCAATTTCTATTTTACCACCATGATTGGCAGATAGTTCCGCGATTATAAATGTTTTATTTTTAGTCATTAATTTCTTTTTTTAATACATAAACAAAACAAGGTGTGTTTTTCACTTCTGTTTCTTTAAATAACTTAAAGCCTGCTCTTTTGAAGGTTTTTATGGATGAAATATTTGATTTTTTGATGTATGCCAAAATATCATTATTGTTTTCATTAAAATAATTTTCACATGCTAAAATAAGCACTTCCACACCTAAACCTTTTCCTCTAAAACCTTTATCAATTAAGATCCCTATTGTCGAATCGAAGTTGTTAATTTCAAACCGAACTAAAGAAAAAGGTATTTTGTTGTATTCAAAGATGTAGAAGATGAAATTTTTATCTTCTATTTTGTTGTTAAACCATTTTAGATGCTTTTCATATTCAATTTTTTCGGAGTTAAAAGATGCTTCTCTAACTGATTGGTCATTAATCCAATCAAAAATAAGATTAACATCTGATTTATTAGCTTTCCTTATATTTAATATTTTTTTTTCATGAATTACCACATCAATAGGTTTTCCATTTATTTTAATTTTGTTTTTTAAAATTTCTTTTAATTTAAATCCATTGTTGGTTAGTATAGGATATAATTTTGGGCGCAAATTGTAGGCGTATGTAAAAATAGAATTAAAATTAAGCGATTCAAAAGCTACTTTTTCAATTAAACCTAAGTAAATAGACCAATATTTTTCAAAGTTTTCCTTTTCAAGTTGGGTATTCATGACAAATGAAATTTCGGCACTTTTATCTATCCAATTAATATGTACTAAGCCACCATAACCAATCAATGTGTTGTTTTTTAAAAAAGAAAAGAGAATTTGATTGGGTTTTTCTTGCACAAAAAGAGGTAATACAATGTTTTCAAAATATTGGTTTTGGTTTTCTATAGTTAAAGGTTTGTTTTGACGTAGGTGATACATTTGTTCATTACGCCATTTCATTATATTTAACCTATCCTCATACCTTATAGGTATAATAGAATATTCTTTATTTGAAAAAGAGCTTTTATTTAAACAACGATATTGTTTAGGAAACGTCTTCATTTATCAATTTATATTTTAATTCTGCCAGTTTCCAATCTGTTAAACTATCAATGTCCTGTCCTTCTAATTCAGAAATAACAACCGCTCCTGTGTTATCAGTCATCAAGCTTTTCTTTTTTAAAACAATTTCTATGTTCATCCAATAAAACTGTCCCGCGTCATGATAAGATCTTTCTAAATCTTGTGAACGTGTTGTGGTGTGTTCTTTATTTAACATTTCTATGCTGTCATTGTCATCTTTTTTAACAGCTCTCTGAATAGGAAAACTGTATTCCATTACAGGAAAAACAACATCAAATTTTGTTTTTACAAGTTTTTTATATGCTTGTTTTAGTTTGTTACTTGTTACAAAAGGGGCACAAGCATATATGCAACACACATTATCAAAAAAACGGTTAT
>DQTE01000284.1 GCA_015662905.1 Crocinitomix sp.
TGATTTCACTCGAAGACATTGTTGATGGTCGCTTTGATTTAACACCAATTAGACTTTTTTGGATGAAATATTCAAATTCTTTGGAAAATTCATCAGTTAAACAAAAAAATTCGGTAACTTTGTCTGTGGAAAACATAAGTAAGTGTTTTAGTTATGTGATTAATATTCAACATGTTAAATATACTAAACACTTGCTTTTCTACCAAATTAATATCAAATATTATTAATCGAACTCAGGTTAATAATTTGTTAAACAGACTATTTATCATTACATTTGTGACTCAATTATACTAAAAAATAATTTTTAGAACCCCCATTAAGATGCGCTCTAATAAAATTATGATAAACAAAGAGTTTTTGGATGGATTTAATAAGATGAGAGATGATGTATCTATCAACAAGTCTCACGATTGTATAAGTAAATCTAATTTATTTTTTCGCTATTATTTAAATTCCCAAATATGAAAAAAGTTCTTTTAGTATTCGGAACAAGACCAGAAGCTATTAAAATGGCTCCTTTAGTTAAAGCATTTAAAGAAAATATCAATATAGATTTAAAAATTTGTGTAACAGCTCAGCATAGAGAAATGTTGGATCAAGTACTTGATTTTTTCGACATTATACCAGATTATGATTTGAATATTATGAAAAAGGGACAGGATCTTTTTTATATTACATCAAAAATTTTAGATGGTATAAAAAATGTTTTAGAAGACTTTAAAGCAGATTTAGTACTTGTTCACGGTGATACTACAACTACTTTATCTACTAGTTTAGCCGCATTTTATAAAAAGATAAAATTAGGACATATTGAAGCAGGTTTAAGAACTTATAATATTGATAGTCCTTGGCCAGAAGAAGCAAATAGACAAATTACTAGTGTCTTAGCTAATTACCATTTTGCTCCAACTATTAACAGTAAAAAAAAACTTATCAAAGAAGGTAAGGATGAACAAGATGTAATTGTAACAGGTAATACTGTGATAGATTCTCTATTTTTAGCACTTGATATAATAGAAAATAATAGTTTAATTAAAAAAGAAGTATTAGGTAACATAAAAAGTCAATACAATTTAATTGAAAACAAAAAAATTATTCTTGTAACAGGGCATAGAAGAGAAAATTTCGGTATACCATTTCTCAATATTTTTAAAGCATTAAAAAAAATAGCATCAGACAATCCTGATGTTGACATTGTTTATCCTGTACATTTAAATCCAAATGTACAAACCCCCGTAAAAGAAATATTGGGGAATATTAAGAATGTTTTTTTAATAGATCCATTAAATTACCCTAGTTTTATATTCTTAATGAATAAATCAACCTTTATTATTACAGATAGTGGAGGTATTCAAGAAGAAGCGCCAAGTTTAGGTAAGCCTGTGTTAGTTTTAAGAGAAACAACAGAGAGGCCAGAAGCTGTTCAAGTTGGAACAGTTAAACTTGTCGGGTCTGATCCTAAAAAAATTGTTACTGAATCTCAAAAATTATTAAACGATTCATTAGAATATAATAAAATGTCTAAAATTAATAACCCGTATGGAGATGGTTATTCATGTAAAAGAATAGTGAGTTTTATTGAAGAATTAAAATTTTAAATTAAAAAAAACAAATTTGAAAAGAACATTAAAAAAATATACATTTAAACTTTTAACTCCTTTTTTCTCAGTTTTTATAAAAAAACGTAAGAATTTTTCACTTTTTGGAAATGGTTATGGAAAATTTTCTGACAATTCAAAATATCTTTTTTTATACTTATTAAAAAATAAACAAAAAAATATATTTTATGTTTTAGATAGTAAAGAGGAATACCAAAAACTAAAACATATTTACCCCGTAATATATAAAAATAGTATATCAACTTTTTTTAAAGTCCTTAGATCTGAATACTTTTTCTTTACTCACAACATTAATGATGTATTTTATGGTAAAAGAAAGTCGACAATAGCAGTAAACCTATTTCATGGGTCAGGTATTAAAAAAATGGGATTCGACTCTGAAGTAGACTTGAAATGGATAGTCCGAATGAAAAAGTTAGGGTTAAAATTACCTTATGATAAGTGGGATTTTTTATCAACTGCACATGAAAATTGCAACTTTATTTTTAAATCTTCTACCCATATTTGTGATGAAAAAATAATAGCTACTGGCTTACCAAGGAATGACTATTTGTTTGATAATAAGTATAATACTGAAAAAATAAATAAATTAAAAATAAATATCTTTGGAGAAAAAAATAAAAAGATAATTTTATATGCACCCACATTTAGAGATTATGAATCTGGAGAGATTAAAGATATTTTGAATAATATTATGCGTTTATTTAAAGATATGTCGATTTCAAATAATTTTATATTTGGCGTTAGGTTACATCCTAAAGATGTAAGTTTAATAGATAAAAGGGCATTCAGTACTCATGTGATAAATTTAACAAACTATAATGTTTTAGAAGAATTATTACTTTCTGCAGATGTTTTAATTACAGATTACTCCTCAATATTCCTTGATTATTCAATATTAGAAAGACCAGTATTATTATATATTCATGACTTTTTAAAATACCAAAAAGTTAGAGGAGGATTTTATTTTGACTTTAAAAATGATTTTAAAGGATACGGTATTTCAGAAACATTAAATGAACTTGAAAATAATTTACTGAAGGCTCAAACTTTTACAAATCCAAATTTTTATAAAAAATACAACACTAAAAATGCATCAAGTAACATCCTAAATGCAATAGGTTTTAATTTATCAAAAAATAACATTTAAAAATGATACCAAAAGTAATTCACTATTGTTGGTTTGGAGGAAAACCAATCCCTACTAATCTTAATAATTATATTGAGACATGGAAAAAACATTGTCCAAACTATGAATTTAAACTTTGGAATGAAGATTCTTTTGATGTAAATTCTCATTGCTTTACGAAAAGTGCTTATGAATACAAAAAATATGCCTTTGTTTCAGACTATGTTAGGGTTTATGCTTTACATTATTATGGTGGTATTTACCTTGATACAGATGTAGAGATTAAAAAAAACATAGATGAGTTTTTAACACATGAAGCTTTTACTGGTTTTGAAGCAAAAGGATCGCCATTTACCGCATTATGGGGTAGTATACCAAAACATTCATTAACAAAAAAGATGTTAAATTACTATGATGGTAAAATATTCACACCATCTCAAACTCCAAATACATTAACAGTAAGTAATATTCTTGTAAAAGATTTTAAAATTGACCCAGATAAAAATCACTTACAAATAGGAGACGACAATACCAATAAAATACATATTTATCCTGCTGAATATTTTTGTTTAGACATTTCTCCTAATTACACCACACATCATTTTTCTGGAAGTTGGATTAATAAAAATACATCTGAAAAGCGTTATATTCATAATATTTATTATACTGACAAACTTTTTGAAGAAGCAAATTCTTCTTCAACTATTAAGGCAATTGCTTTTAGAATTTCATTTAAAGATATGCTCAAAATGTTTATTTTAAATGTTTATTTTAAACTGGTGCCAAAACAAATTAAGAAATTACTAAAACTCAGAAAAAATATTTTTAACAAACACAAAATAAAAAACTTATAACTATAGACTTACCTCAATTTTATACTAAAAGCACAGAATCCTTAATAACCTACCATCTCCTAAAGAAAATTAAATCTATAATTATTTTTTTTCACAAATAATTCTCATGACTACGGCATGGTCATCTTTGTACCAGGAATCTGTATAGTTTTCTGATGAATGTGTGATTTCAAATCCTAATGTTTTTAACTCCTTCATCACCTCTTTTATTCTAAAAAAGCGTCTGTAATGCGTATCAACGTATGCATCATCTGCCATTTTTTCTCCTTTTCCAAACAATGGATCATTTACAGTTCTTGCCTCTATAAAGAATTTACCTGATTTTTTTAATTGTTTTGAAACCCATTCTATTGTTCTAAGGTAATCTTTCTTTTCTATACTATGTAAACTAAATCTTGAATACACATAATCAATATTTAAATATTCATCTAACTTAATATTTGTAAAGTCTTTTTCAATAAAATTTACATTAGATTTTTTCAATTTATTAATTGCAATAGCATCTTTAGATAAGTCTAATGCAATTACTTTAATACCATTTTGATCAAAGAAAAAACTATCTCTCCCGTTTCCGCACCCCAATTCTAAAAGTTTTTTACCTTTTGTGAGTTCATCAACAATACTTAGAGCAAAACTACTTGGCTTATGAACTAATTCTTTCTTTGAATAAAATTTATTCCAATATGGGTTATCTTTATTTGATATCATTAAGTTTTTTTTTTACAAAAATACAATAATAAAACTGAACCTACTATATTATACTAGAGAGTAAGTTAAGATATTTTTGTTAACATTAACTTATATCAATTAAATTAAGACCGTTGTAAGGTGAGATTAATTTGTAATTGCTCACAACAAACTGCTATAAGCAACTGGTTATTAACTGTTAAATAATCATTCTTAATGCATAACATAACAGGTTGACCCAACATTTACTGACGGTATTTGTAATTAACGAACACAAAAGATAAAACAGACATTTTTGAACAAATGAATCTACTTTTTGATTGGACTTCAATTAATTATTTAATTGAAGTTGATCATAAAAAAGGGAAATTTGATGAACGTTTTAAATTAATAAATTCTCAATTAGAAGCACATAAAATCATAGTAAAAACAGGAGTTATTATAGATGCAAGTGTGATAGATACCGCTACGTTCAAAGTAGGGGTAACTGTTTTTAGTGTTTAAACAAATTAAGACAAACTATTTATTTTTATATTTACCATGTTTATCATGTTTGACTTTTCGGTAGAGGTAATTCTTCCTTGCTTAAATATACGTTCAATTGTTCTTTTCTCTTGATTTAA
>DQTE01000200.1 GCA_015662905.1 Crocinitomix sp.
AATTAAAAGATAAAAATGTTAATGTAACAGTTATTTGTCCTGGAGCAACACAATCTGAATTTGGAGTTGTTGCAGGTTTTGGCGAGGATGATGGATTTGACCACAATATGCCAACTTCAAAAAATCTAGCTGAATTTATTTACAAAGCAATGAAAGCAAATAAAACAAATGCAATTCATGGTTTTAAAAACAACTTTTTAGCCTTTTCTAATAGATTTGCTCCAAGAAAATTGACCACATATATTGCTCATAAAATGATGAATTAATATAAAGTTAGAAGTACAAAGTAAAGATGCGATGCTCGCATCTCCATAAAGAATAAACAAATTTAAACATGAAACATACATTAATAATATTAATAAGCTTTTTAATCCTTTTCTCTTGTGAAAAAGAAGTAAAAGAAATACCAATTCCAACATCTATTGAAGGTTTAAAATTAGAGAAAACCAAACAAGAAAAAGTAAAAGACAGCATTTCAAGTATTATTGTACGAATTGAAGGTAAATTAACCGAATTAGATACGGTAAAACAGCTATATAAAGTGAATACTTTAACAATTACACCAAGTCATTACGAACATTTTATAAGTATTCAAGGAAATACAAAAACGGATAAAAACATTACTATTCGTCCATTAGCAAGTGGATTAATTACAAAGGTTTTTGTGAAAGAAGGACAACGTGTTAGCAATGGTCAAACGCTTTTTCAGATTGATGATGCAACCCTTAGAAATTCTATTTTCGAGGTACAAAACATGCTAAAATTAGCGCAAACTTCATACGATAGACAAAAGAGACTTTGGGATCAAAAAATTGGTTCAGAGATGCAATATTTACAAGCAAAAAATAATAAGGAAAACTTAGAAAATAAAATCAAAACACTTAACTCACAGTTAAGAAACTATAAAGTAAGAGCTCCATTTACTGGAATTATTGATGATTTAATTGCCAATAAAGGAGATTTAGCTTCACCACAAACACCATTAGCACAATTGGTTAATCTTAACAATATGTATATAGAAAGTGATGTTTCTGAAAACTTTTTAACTTCCATAAAAAAAGGCTCTAAAGCCATTGTGAATTTTGCCTCAATTAGTAAAAAGGTAACTACTAAAATTTCTCAAGTTGGAAATAATATAAGTCCAGCAAATAGAAGTTTTAAAGTACGAATTAATGTGCAAAATAAAAATGGAATGATAAAACCAAACTTATTAGCAGACATAAAAATAAAAGATGTAGATGTGAAAAATGCTATTGTAATTCCAACAAATTTGATACAAATGGATGGTAACGGAAATAAATTTGTGTTTACAGTTACTAAAAAAGATGAAAAAAACATCGTTACTAAGAAACTTATAAAAGTCGAAAGTACTTATGGAGAAAATTCATATGTCTCAAAAGGATTGACAAAAGAAGACATCTTGATAAATGAAGGTTCAAGAAATGTGAGTAGTGAACAAGAAGTTGAATTAGCCCATCCCAACCTTCCCTAAGGGAAGGAGTAATTACTATTCAACTCTCAAACAGATTAGTTAAAATGAAAATTAAATGTAAAACACAAGCTTAAATCAAAAGTCCTTCCCTTAGGGAAGGATTTAGGATGGGCTCAACATTATGATACACAAAACAAACGCACTTTCAAATTGGGCAATAAATAATAAAGCCACAGTACTAGTAATTACTGCAATTATATTTTTGGCAGGTATTAACTCGTACAAATCAATGCCAAATGAGGCTTTCCCAGAAGTGGTGATGCCAGAAATTTTTATAACCACTATTTATCCTGGTAATTCAGCTTTAGATATTGAGAAGTTGATTACGCGTCCATTAGAAAAAGAAATCAATCAAACTACAGGTATTGATAAAATTCTCTCTACTTCAAAACAAGGTTTTTCTTCAATTCACGTAAAATTTAATTCAAATATTACACCTGAAGAGGCTTTACGTAAAGTAAAAGATAAAGTAGATGTAGCTAAAGCTGATAAAGATTTCCCTAATGATTTACCAGCAGATCCTGATGTGAGAGAAATGAATTTTGCCGAAATGATGCCCATTTTCAATATCAATTTATCAGGTGAATTCTCTATGGATCAACTCAAAAAATATGGAGAGTATTTAGAAGATGAAATTGAAAACTTACCCGAAATTAGAGGTGTTGATATTCGTGGAGTAGCTGAAAAAGAAGTAGAAATTGCCATTGATTTAAACAAGATGGAAACGCTACAACTTGGCTTTAATGATATTGCAGGTTCAATTGCCAATGAAAATATGACTATTTCTAGTGGTGATATGAAACAAAACGGAATGTTACGTAGTATTCGTGTAGTTGGTGAATATAAAAATCCGAAAAATATAGAAAACATCATCGTTAAAAACGAAAATCAAAAAGTAGTTTATTTACGTGATATTGCTACTGTTTTATTTAAAGAACAAGAAAAAACTAGTTATGCACGTGATTGGGGAAAACCTGTAGTAATGGTTGATGTAAAAAAACGTGGTGGCGAAAATCTAATTATAGTTTCGTCTAAGATTGATAAAATTATCGATAAAGCTAAAAAGACTGTTTTTCCTGAAAAATTAATCATCTCAAAAACTAATGATTTAACCGATAAAACTATTGCTCAAGTAACCGATTTAGAAAATAATATCATTTTTGGAGTACTATTAGTGGTCATTGTGTTAATGTTTTTCTTAGGATTACGAAATGCTTTATTTGTTGGTATTGCTATTCCATTATCGATGCTATTATCGTTTATTTTATTAAATACATTAGGTATTACATTAAATATGATGGTGCTTTTTGCTCTCGTTTTAGCACTCGGAATGTTGGTAGATAATGGTATTGTTGTGGTTGAAAATGTCTATCGATATATTGATGAAGGTTATTCAAATAACGACGCTGCAAAATATGGTGTTGGCGAAGTTGCTTGGCCTATTATAGCCTCAACTGCTACAACCTTAGCTGCTTTTATTCCTCTTGGTTTTTGGCCAGGAATGATGGGGCAATTCATGAAGTATTTCCCCATAACTCTTATAATGGTTTTATCTTCGTCTTTATTTGTTGCAATGGTGATAAATCCTGTATTAACAGCAATGTATATGAAAGTTAAAGAAGGTGATACAACTTACAAAAAAATGCTTTTTAGATCTGCTATTGCAGGAATATTGGGTTTACTTTTATTAGTCTCAGGGTTTAAAACTAGTAGTAAGGTATTTATAGCTTTTGGAAATATGTTTATCTTATTTGCTATTCTAAATATCTTATATAAAATACTTATTAATCCTATAATTAATTGGTTTCAAAATATATTACTTCCAAAATTAGAAAAGGTTTATGAAAAAGTTTTACGCTTTGCTTTAAAAGGAAGACGTGCATATATCTTTTTTATTGGAACCTTTTTAATGCTTTTCTTTTCGATGTTTTTGATGAAAGCGTTCCCTCCAAAAATATTATTTTTCCCAGATGCAGAACCGCAACAAATATATGTTTATACAGAATTACCTATTGGAACAGATTTAGAAAAAACTAATAAACTAACTATTAATTTAGAAAATAAAATTCTAAATTATTTAAAAAAATACGAAGATCATGGTGAGAATTATTTAGTAAAATCGGTTATTGGACAAGTTGGTGAAGGTACAGGTGATCCAAATCTTGGTGATCAAGGTAACACACCAAACAAATCACGTATTACTTTAGATTTTGTTGACTTTGTTGATAGACGTAATGTGAATACATTAAACGTTTTAACCGATTTAAGAGCGTTGTTAAGTGGTTTTCCTGGAGTAGATATTACGGTTGCCAAAAAAGAAGATAAGCCACCAACTGGTCCACCTTTAAATATAGAAGTTACAGGCGATGATTATGATAAACTAATTGCAACAGCCAAAGAAATTAAAGCTTTTATTACTAGTAAAAATATTAGTGGTATTGAAGAGTTAAAACTCGATGTAGAACTTGGAAAACCAGAAATGATTGTTAATGTAGATAGACAAAAAGCAAACCGTTTAGGTGTTGTTACAGGTCAAATAGCCGATTTATTACGAACTTCTCTTTACGGAAAAGAAATTTCTACTTATAAAGATGGTGAAGATAATTATCCAATAAATATTCGTTTACAAGACAAATATCGATACGATAAAGATGCCTTATTAAATCAAAAAGTAACCTTTAGAGATCAAAATACTGGGCGCATAAAACAAGTGCCAATCGGAGCAATTGTAAGTGCTGAAAATACCACAACTTTTTCTGCTGTAAAGCGAAAAAATTTAAACCGTATGATTAGTGTTTATACCAATATTTTAGAAGGTTATAATCCAACCGAAGTGGTAGATAACACGAAACAAATATTAAAATCGTATAAATTACCTAAAGGATATAGTATAAAATTTACCGGTGAACAAGAAGAGCAAGCTAAGGAAATGGCTTTTTTAAGTAAGGCTTTATTAATTGCAGTTATCTTAATATTTTTAATATTGGTAGCACAATTTAATTCAGCTGTTACACCAGTAATTATTTCTTTATCGGTTGTATTGAGTTTGATTGGCGTTCTACTTGGTTTAATAATTTTTAAAATGGATTTTATTATTTTAATGACAATGCTTGGTATAATATCACTCGCAGGAATTGTAGTAAACAATGCCATTGTACTTATTGATTATGTTAATTTAATTATAGAACGTAAAAAGAAGGAATTCAACATTAGTGAAGAACAGTTATTACCAAAAAAATTAGTATTTGAAAGTATTGTGCAAGCTGGAAAAACACGTTTACGACCAGTTTTATTAACTGCAATAACTACTATTTTAGGCTTAATACCTTTAGCTTATGGTATAAATATTAACTTTATTACATTCTTTACAGATTATGATGCACATTTCTATATTGGTGGAGAAAATGTAATGTTTTGGGGTCCATTATCAAAAACCGTTATTTATGGTTTGACCTTTGCAACTTTCTTGACTTTGATAATTGTACCAGTTATGTATTATATTCTGTTTAGAGTACAGTTAAGAATGAATAAATCTAAAATTGCTGTGATATAAAATTATTGAGTTAATTTAAAAAAAAGAGTTCTTTTGACTTTTCAAAAGAACTCTTTTTTTATTACATTTGCTATACTTCAATAAATATCAAGTTATTATGAAAAAACTAACAACACTACTTTTTACTCTAATCTGTTTTTCCACATTTGCTCAAGTAGGAATTGGTACTACAAATCCTCAAGAAGAACTAGAAGTTAATGGTAATATTAGAATGACCGATGGCAATCAAACTGTTGG
>DQTE01000052.1 GCA_015662905.1 Crocinitomix sp.
ATGTGCGTATCTTTTATAGAGTTCGCCTATTGCCAATTTTTGATTTCCATTTTTGATTTCATCAATCAAATCAGCATCTGATAATTGGGCAATATATTTTCTGACAAATAGGTTAAAAAGCATTAAAAATAATAGTTATTATTTGTTTTTAAATACTACCTTAATGATGTAAAAAAAGTTATTTTCCATAAAAACATAGTTGACTGTTTTAATTAATTGTGTTTATTTAATGTTTTTTCGTAAGCTTTTTAATCTTTTAGTATTAAACAAATGTTTAAGCAAATTTATGTATTTATTTTAATTCAACAGCCCTTTTAATTGACATCTTGCAAACACAAGTAAAATGAATATTCTATCTATATTTATTCTTAGCATTTTAAGATTATTTTTAATGTTTTTGGATAGAATTTAATAAAAAACTATACTTTTACTATTTCAAATGACAGAAAAGTTAGAGCAATTAGATAAAGCAATTTTATTATTGATAAATGGAAATCATTCTCCTTTTTTTGATGAATTGATGTGGCAAATTTCTCATCAATTAATTTGGTTACCTTTTTATATTTTTATTTTAATTTATGCGCTAAAAAAACTCAATCGGCAAAAAATAGTGTTTTTTATGGTTGGTGTAGGTTTTTGTTTTTTATTGGCTGATAGAATTTCAGTCATTGCATTTAAAGATATTTTTATGCGTTATAGACCCACCCACCATTTAGAATTAAAATATTTGATGCACACCTATACTTTTCCTGACGGCTCATCATACCTAGGTGGTTTATATGGTTTTGTATCCTCACACTCTGCAAATTTTTTTGCTTTTTCAACCTATTTATTTTTATGGTTTAAATCTTTTAATAACAAATGGCTATTTATATTTATTTGGGCGTGTTTAATTGGTTACAGCAGAATTTATTTAGGTGTCCACTACCCTTCTGATGTATTTGTTGGTGGACTGTTAGGCATATTAATAGGATTTATAATATACAAAATGATTACTTTTACCCTTAAAAAACTAAACAATGAACTGGCTTAACATTATAGGACTCATATTTTTAGGTGGTGGACTTGGAAGTGTAAGCCGTTTTGGAATTTGGAAACTAACCTCTGTTATATGGCAAACCCGTTTTCCTATTGGAACTGTAATAGCAAACTTGTTAGCGTGTACCCTTTTAGGGATAATGGTATATTATTTTAAAGATAAATCAACAACCAATTTATTTATTAGATTTTTTGTTATTGTTGGATTTTGCGGTGGTTTTTCAACATTTTCAACCTTTAGTTTTGAAAATGTTATACTAATCAAAGAAGGTTTTTATCTTTACGGTTTTGCAAATGTACTTATAAGCATATTACTATCCTTTGTAATTTTATGGGCTTTAATTAAGTAAGTCGGTAACCACTGCTAGTGTCCACATTAGTGCGTCTCTTTTGTAAATACTACTTCAAAACCAAATAAAATAAATATTTAACAAATTGATACTCCCTAAAAAAACGGTATCTTCTAACACTTTCAAAAGGCGTTCATTTAAATTTAATCAGTTGATAATACTTTTTCTTCTACCCATTTAAGTGCATCATTTAAACCATTGGTGTTTTTACCACCTGCTGTTGCAAAAAATGGTTGTCCACCTCCTCCACCTTTAATAAGTTTTGAGGCTTCTCTCACTAAATTACCTGCGTGTAGTTCTTTTGATTTAGCTAACTCTTCATTAATAATGATGGTCAATGTGGCTTTATGGTTTGATTTACCACCAAAAACACCTACAAAATTTTCTAACTCTCCTTTTAATTGAAAGGCTAAATCTTTAATTGAGCCACCGTCTAATTCTAAAATAGTTGAAAGGTAATTAATGCCATTTATATGTTTTACTTGATTAATTAAACCTGTTTTTAAGGTTTTTACTTTTTCTTTTTGTAGCTTTTCTATTTCTTTTTGCAAACTATTGTTTTTTGCCATTAATTCCTCTACAGATTTAACCAAATTTTTTGGTTTTTTAAGCAGTAAAGATAGTTCATCATATTGTTTAGCTCTTTCTTTGTAATAATTTTCGGCGGTTATAGAGGTAATGGCTTCAATTCTTCTAACGCCAGAGGCTACTGCTGTTTCTTGAGTAATTTTAAACCAACCAATATTGGCGGTGTTTTTAACGTGAGTTCCACCACACAATTCAACAGAGTTTCCAAACTGTACAACCCTCACTAAGTCGCCATATTTTTCTCCAAATAAAGCCATTGCTCCCATTTCTTTTGCCACTGTCATTGGTACAGCTCTTTTTTCGTTAAGTACTTGGTTGGCTTTTATAGCATCATTAACGTGCTTTTCTATTAATTCTAATTCCTCAAGGGTTACCTTTGAAAAGTGCGAAAAATCAAAGCGTAGATATTGATGGTTTACCAGAGACCCTTTTTGCTCTACGTGAGTTCCTAAAATATCTCTTAGGGCGTGATGTAGCAAATGTGTTGCACTATGGTTTGCCTCAGTTAATTTTCTTTTTTCAACATCAACAATGGCTTTAAATTTTTTAGTTAAATGTTTAGGTAATTCTTTTGCTGAATGGACAATTAAATTATTTTCTTTTTTAGTATCAAAAATGGCAATGGTTTCTTCATCATTTTTTATGACACCACTATCACCTACTTGCCCACCACCTTCGGCATAAAAAGGGGTAATTGAAAACACCAACTGATAAAATTCTTTTTTCTTTTGGATTACCTTACGATACTTTGTAATATAGACATCTGCTTCAAGCATATCATAACCAACAAACTCTTCAATATCATCTTCAAATAACACTACCCAATCATCAGATTCTGTTTTAGTTGCAGCTCTTGAACGTTCTTTTTGTTTGGTTAATTCTATTTGAAATCCATTTTCATCAACAGACAAATCATTTTCAGATGCAATTAGAGAGGTTAAATCCAATGGAAAACCAAAGGTGTCGTATAATTCAAAAACATCAGTACCTTTTAATTCTTTGTTATTATTTTGTTTAGCAATATCTATTAAAGCATCTATTTTTTTAATACCTTGTTCTAAAGTTCTAAAAAAACTTTGTTCCTCTTCTTTAACTACTTTTTCTACCAGTTGTTTTTGTTTATTTAATTCAGGAAAGGCATCTCCCATAACCTCAGCTAATTTTTGAACTAAGGTATAAAAAAACGGTTCTTTTAAATTTAATGTTTGATACCCATATCTTACTGCACGTCTTAAAATTCTACGAATAACATAACCTGCGCCATTGTTAGACGGTAATTGACCATCAGTTATTGAAAAAGCTATGGCTCTTATGTGGTCAGCAATTACACGCATTGCAATATCAGTAGTTTCAGCCTCACCATATTTAATTTTACTTAATTTTGATATATGTTGAATTAAATGTTGAAACAAATCTGTGTCATAGTTAGATTGTACCCCCTGTAAAACCATTGCCAAACGTTCTAACCCCATTCCTGTATCTACGTGTTTATCGGTTAATTTTTCAAGGGTTTTGTCTGACTTACGATTGTATTGCATAAAAACAAGATTCCATATTTCTATGACTTGAGGATGGTCTTGATTAACTAAAGACTTTCCGCTAATTTTTTCTTTTTCGGCTTTACTTCTAATATCTACGTGAATTTCGGAACAGGGGCCACAAGGACCAGTTTCTCCCATCTCCCAAAAATTATCTTTTTTATTGGCTAATATAATTTTATCTTCTGGCACGTGATTTTTCCATATTTCATAGGCTTCTACGTCCATTTTTGTACCATCAGTTTCATCACCTTCAAAAACTGTAACGTATAAATCAGTCTTGTCAATTTTATAAACCTCTGTTAATAATTCCCACGCCCAATCAATAGCCTCTTTTTTAAAATAGTCTCCAAAAGACCAATTACCCAGCATTTCAAACATTGTATGATGATAGGTATCTACCCCTACTTCTTCTAAATCATTATGTTTACCAGACACACGTAAACACTTTTGTGTATTAGCTATTCTTTTATACTTTGGTTGGTTATATCCAAGGAAAAAATCTTTAAATTGATTCATTCCTGCATTAGTAAACATCAGGGTTGGGTCATTTTTAATCACCATTGGAGCTGATGGTTCAATGTGATGGTGTTTAGACTCAAAAAAGTCCATAAATATTTGGCGAATAGCGCTAATTTTCATACGTTATAATATCTTAAATAAATGTTAAATTTTAAAAACAAGTTTACAAATTTATTCTATTTATGTAAATTTGCACACTCAAACTTAAATAATTGATGTTTTTTTTATAAACTCCGTTATTTTATATAAGTTTAAAATTATGTTTAAAAAAACAAAATTCAGGTATAACCCCGAGACTTTAACATACGAAAAAGTTGTTGTTGGTTGGGGGGAAAGATTACTTAAAACATTATTATTTATTGCCCCGTCTGTTGTCATAGGTTTTTTATTAATGTTTGTGTTCTCTTCTTGGTTCAAATCTCCTAAAGAAATAGCACTTGAAAAAGAAATAGCAATTTTAAAAGCTCAGGTTAATAATAATAATTCTGCCATAGCATTATATGATGAAGTTATTAATGATATTATAAAGAGAGATAATGAAATATACAGAGTTATTTTTAACGCAGAACCATTTAACCGAAACATTGGAACTGGTGGAACAAATGAACTTGATTTTTCACATTTAGAAGGATATGACATTTCAAAACAGTTAATTGAGAATTCAAAAAAACTTAAATTACTTGAAAAAAAGATTTATGCACAATCGTTATCTTTTGATGAAATCATAAAACTAGCTAAAGAGAAGGAAGATATGTTAGCAAGTATTCCTGCTATTCAGCCAATTGCTAACAAAGATTTAACAAGAATGGCTTCAGGATATGGTTGGAGAGATGATCCTATTTATCATACACCAAGAATGCACTGGGGTTTAGATTTTACAGCAAACACTGGCACCAATGTTTATGCCACAGGTAATGGAACCGTTGTTTCCTGCGAACAAAAAATGTGGGGTTATGGAAATAGTATTATCATAGACCACGGTTATGGTTATAAAACACGCTATGCTCATTTAAGCGCTTTTAATGTTAAACCAGGCGATAAAGTTAAACGTGGACAAATTATAGGATTTGTTGGAAGTACAGGAAAGTCAACAGCACCACACTTACATTATGAAGTTGAAAAAAAAGGTAAAAAAGTCAATCCTATTCATTATTTTCATTCAGATTTAACTGATGAAGAATACGAAAAAATGCTTGAGATTTCTATAAGCACAAATCAATCTTTTGATTGATGGATCAGTTATATTTTTTAATCTCTTTGGATTTTACCTGCTAAAAGATAAATAACTGCCATTCTTATAGCTACACCATTTTCTACTTGTTGTAGAATAATTGATTGATCAGAATCTGCAACGTCTGATGTTATCTCTACACCTCTGTTTATTGGACCAGGGTGCATTATGGTTATTTTTTTAGATAGAGAGTTTAAAAGTGCTTTGTCTAAACCAAAAAGCATAGAGTATTCCCTTAAAGAAGGGAAATATTTAATATCTTGTCTTTCTAATTGAATACGTAACATGTTAGCCACATCACACCATTCTAAAGCCTTTCGTAAATTATGTTCTACTTTTACATCAAGTTCTTTAATATTTTTAGGAATTAATGTTGTTGGTCCACAAACCATTACTTCTGCTCCTAATTTTTGAAGGCAAAAGATGTTTGATAAAGCTACGCGAGAATGTAAAATATCACCTACAATAACAACTTTTTTACCATTAAAGTCTTCTCCGTGTTTTTCTCTAATTGAATAAGCATCTAAAAGGGCTTGTGTGGGGTGTTCGTGAGTACCGTCACCGGCATTTACAACTTTTGCAGATATTCTTTGCGATAAAAATTTAGCTGCTCCGGGATTAGGGTGCCTCATTACAACCATATCAACTTTCATTGAAAGGATATTGTTTACTGTATCGGTTAAAGTTTCGCCTTTTTTAACTGATGAACTTGCCGCAGAAAAATTTACTACATCAGCAGAAAGACGTTTTTCCGCTAATTCAAATGATAGTCTGGTTCGTGTTGAGTTTTCAAAAAAAAGGTTAGCAATGGTAATATCGCGTAATGAAGGAACTTTTTTAATTGGACGATTGATGATTTGTTTAAAATTATCGGCGGTTTTAAAGATTAATTCAATATCAGATTTTGTTAAATCTTTAATTCCAATTAAATGATCTACGCTTAAATTATCCATTAGTTTTTTTTTGTGTAAATAAAACCACTTTATCTTCTCCTTCTATTTCTTTCCATTCTACAGATACTCTTTCGTTGGTTAAGGTATCTACTACTTTTCCAATATAATCTGCTTGTATAGGCAAATGTCTTTTAAATCTTCTATCAATAAAAGCTAATAACTCTACTTTGTTAGGTCGTCCAAAAGCTAATAAAGCGTCAAGTCCTGAACGAATTGTTCTACCAGAAAACAAAACGTCATCAATTAATACAACATCTTTTCCTTCAATGATAAAATCTATGTTAGTAACGGATGGGATTAAAGGTTGCTCTCTTCTTCTAAAATCATCACGATAAAAAGTAATGTCTAATTGTCCACATTGTAGCTTTTTTTTCAAATCTTGTTCTATAATGTGCTTTAATCTTTCTAATACGTGAATACCTCTTGGTTGTAAACCTATTAAAACTGTATTTTCAAATGTTTGATGATTTTCTTTTAATTGACTTGCCAACCTTTTTAGGGTGATTTCAAAATGTTTACTATTTAAAACAAGTCTTTTTTCCATTAATCATTAAAAGTTAGGCAAATGTAATGCTTTTTTTACACCAGTACTTTATATTTTAATTTTTTTTAACAAAAAAAATTGTTTTTACCTGAAATTATTCACTATATTTGCAGTGTCTCAACTCAGCAAGAATAAAACAAATTTTCTTTTCATAGGGTTAACGTTGGTAATTTACCGAGTTTTTAATTTAGCTGGAGTTGAGGCATTTTTTAACCACCACCTACTTTTTTTACCTTGTAATTTTCTGATACTAAAATATCAAATATTTTGTTAAAGTGGTTACCTTGAATAATGATTTCACCATCTTTTACTGTACCACCTACGCCACATTTTGATTTTAGATGTTTGCCCA
>DQTE01000308.1 GCA_015662905.1 Crocinitomix sp.
ACATTAACCCAGAACATCCTCCACCATCAACGCCAACACGTATAAAAGCATCTTTTTTGCCCTCTTCTGCCATTAATTCAATTGCCTTTTTTTTGCCACATCTGTTACTTTTATCATAGTGTATATAATGATTTTTGTCAGTTAGTTATACAAAAGTACTTAATAACTCATTTTAAAGCATCATAAAATAGTATAAAAAATGTTTGCAATAAGAGGGTGTAGCTTTTAATGCGTTGATATTGTAGTAGTTACAGTCTATTTACTATTTAGAATGATTCTATATAATTAGGACTGAGATATATCACTTACTTTTTTGTTTGATTTTGTTTAAAATGAAATTAGTTTTGTGGTTAATAATTTTAACCAAACTTTTTAAATATGAAATCATCAATTGGAAGAAAAATATTAATGGCTTTATCAGGCTTTTTTTTATTGTTCTTTTTGCTTATGCATTTGTCGATAAATTTATTGTCGGTCTTTAGTGAGGATGCTTTTAACACTGTATCACACTTCATGGGATATAATCCTCTTATTCAATTTTTAATGCAACCAATTTTGATTGCAGGTATTATTTTTCATTTAGTAATGGGAATGGTATTGGAAATGAAAAACAGAAAAGCTAGGGGAGTGAGTTACGCCAAAAACAATGCAGCTGCAAACTCAACATGGATGTCGCGTAATATGATTATTACAGGTATTATGATTTTGTTATTCTTAGTGGCTCATATGATAGATTTTTGGGCACATGAAATAGATTATAAATATATTGCTGCTAACGCAGAAGACCCTACAAGGTATTGGGAGGAACTACATCATAAAATGGGAGACCCTTTACATGTGGGTATTTATGTTGTGGCCTTTGTCTTCTTATCTTTACATTTAATGCATGGTTTTCAATCTGCATTTCAGTCGGTTGGGTTCAACCACAATAAATATACACCAGCTATTAAAAAGTTGGGAACTTTGTATGCTATTTTAGTTCCTTTAGGATTTATATTTGTTGCATTGTTTCATTTTTTAACTCAATCACATTAAAAATTAATTAGATATGTCAGTATTAAATTCAAAAGTACCTACAGGTCCAATTAAGGACAAATGGACTAAACATAAAAATGATATTAACTTAGTAAACCCTGCAAATAAACGTTTAATTGATGTGATTGTTGTAGGAACAGGGTTGGCTGGTGGAGCAGCATCTGCCTCACTTGCAGAAATGGGCTACAATGTTAAATCGTTTGCCTACCAAGATTCTCCACGTAGAGCACATTCAATTGCGGCGCAAGGTGGAATTAATGCCGCTAAGAATTATCAAAATGATGGCGATTCTGTTTACAGACTTTTTTACGATACTGTAAAAGGTGGAGATTACCGTTCTAGAGAGGCTAATGTATATCGTTTAGCAGAGGTATCTGCAAACATTATCGATCAATGTGTGGCACAAGGCGTACCTTTTGGTAGAGAATACGGCGGTCTATTGGCTAACCGTTCTTTTGGAGGGGTATTAGTGTCGCGTACATTCTACGCTAAAGGACAGACAGGGCAACAGTTGTTATTGGGTGCCTATGCGGCAATGAATCGACAAATAGGAAAAGGTAAAATTAAAATGTATAACCGTCACGAAATGCTTGAGTTAGTTGTTGTTGACGGTAAAGCAAGAGGGATTATTGCCCGAGATATGGTGACTGGAGAGATTGAACGACATTCAGCTCATGCGGTGGTAATTGCTTCAGGTGGATACGGAAATGTATTTTATTTGTCAACAAATGCAATGGGGTCAAATGTAACTGCTGCTTGGCGTATCCATAAAAAAGGAGCATTCTTTGCAAATCCTTGTTATACTCAAATTCACCCAACTTGTATTCCACGTTCAGGAGATTATCAGTCTAAATTAACATTAATGTCTGAATCTTTACGTAATGATGGAAGAATTTGGGTGCCTAAAAACATAGAAGATGTTGAAGGAATTAGAACAGGTAAAATTAAACCAAAAGACTTATCAGAGGATCAAAGAGATTATTATTTGGAGAGACGTTACCCTGCCTTTGGAAATTTAGTGCCACGTGATGTTGCTTCAAGAGCTGCAAAAGAAAGATGTGATGCTGGCTATGGAGTTAATGCAACTGGTGAAGCTGTATTTTTAGATTTTGCCTCAGCCATTCAACGTTATGGTAAAGAAAGAGCTTACGTGCAAGGACATAAAAATCCTACTCAAGAAGAAATTACAAGGTTAGGTGAACAAGTAATTGAAGAAAAGTACGGAAATTTATTTCAAATGTACGAAAAAATCACGGCGGATAATCCTTACAAAACACCAATGATGATTTACCCTGCTGTTCATTACACTATGGGAGGAATTTGGGTAGATTATAACTTGATGACTACTATACCAGGCTGTTACTGTGCAGGAGAGGCTAATTTCTCTGACCATGGTGCCAATAGGTTAGGGGCTTCTGCTTTAATGCAAGGATTGGCAGACGGTTATTTTGTGTTGCCATACACCATAGGCGACTTTTTAGCTGACGAAATTAGAACAGGTGAAATTCCAACTAATTTACCTGAATTTGATGAGGCTGAAAAAGAGGTTAAGGATAGAATTGAAAAGTTAATGAACATTAAAGGCTCAAAATCTGTAGATCATTTTCATAAAGAATTAGGTAAGGTGATGTGGAACAACTGTGGAATGTCTCGTAATGAAGCTGGATTAAAAGATGCTATTGTAAAAATTAAAGCCATACGTGAAGAGTTTTGGAAAGATGTAAGAATACCAGGTACCGCTAATGAGTTAAACCCTGAATTAGAAAAAGCTATGCGCTTAGTTGACTTTTTAGAACTAGGTGAGCTTTTTGCTGTTGATGCCCTACACAGAAAAGAATCTTGTGGAGGACATTTTAGAGAAGAGTCTGTAGAACTTGATGGTGAGCAAAAAGGAGAAGCAAAACGTGATGATGTTAACTTTAAATACGTTGCCGCTTGGGAGTGGACAGGTAACCCTTCTGAAGCTAAACTAAATAAAGAGGAGCTAGAATTTAATGATATTGAATTAAAACAACGCTCGTATAAATAACAATATGATTGATTAGTAAAATAATCAAGATTGAACAGAAAAACTAAATAAAATGTCAGATAAAGGAATGAACTTAACGTTAAAAATATGGAGACAAAAGGATTCCAAATCCAAAGGAAAGATGGAAACCTATAAGTTGTCTGATATTTCGGAACACATGTCTTTTTTAGAAATGTTAGATGTTTTAAATGAACAGCTGATAAATGAAGGACAAGAACCTGTAGCTTTTGACCACGATTGTCGTGAAGGGATATGCGGTATGTGTTCTTTATATATAAATGGAGAAGCTCACGGACCCGATAGAGGTATTACAACCTGTCAATTACACATGAGAATGTTTAATGATGGTGATACTATCGTGATTGAACCATGGAGAGCTGCTGCTTTTCCAGTAACCAAGGATTTAATTGTTGACCGTTCTGCTATGGATAGAATTCAACAAGCAGGAGGTTTTATTTCTGTAAATACCTCTGGTAATACTCAAGATGCTAACGCTATACCAATTAATAAAAGTGATGCTGATAAATCTTTTGATGCCGCAGCTTGTATTGGTTGTGGAGCTTGTGTAGCAACATGTAAAAATGCGTCTGCAATGTTGTTTGTTTCCGCAAAAATATCACAATTTGCACTATTACCTCAAGGACAAGTAGAAGCAAAAGAACGTGTAGATAATATGGTAAAACAAATGGATTTGGAAGGTTTTGGAAATTGTACCAACACAGGTGCTTGTGAGGCAGAATGCCCTAAAGGAATTTCTTTAGAAAACATTGCCAGAATGAATAGAGAGTTTATCAAATCAGCTGTACTTAAAGATAAATAGCTTACCTAACATCAATTATTTTTTAAACCGTTCCCAATTTTTGGTGAACGGTTTTTTAGTTTTATATTTGAAGAATGAATGACCTTGGTTTAAAAAATAAAGTAATTTTATTCTCAGCTTTAGACTGGGGATTTGGTCATACAACAAGATGTGTGTCTTTAATTCAACATTTATTAGCACATTCAAATCAAATTATTTTTGCAGGTAATACAACTCAAATAGCATTTATTAAAAAGGAGTTTCCATTAGTCAAAACTGAATTTATAAAGGGGTACAATATAAGGTTGTCCTCTAAAAAATCAACTTATGTGCAAATTTTGAATCAGTTATTTAAAATTTATAATGCAATTAAAAAAGAGCAAAAATGGGTTGAAAATTTTATAACCAAACATTCGGTTAACGTCATTATTTCTGACAATCGATATGGTTTTAGAAATCCTGCTATAAAGTCTATTTTTATGGGACATCAATTAAACATCTACGTCCCTAATTTTAGAAAGTTTGTTAATAAAAAATTAAGCAAATACGTCAATCGTTTTGATAAATGTTGGATAGTAGATGATAAACAACACCATTTAGCCGGAGATTTATCAAATCCCATGTATTTAACCATACCTTTTGAATATATAGGGCTACTAAACAGGTTTAAACCAAAACAACAGAATTTAACTTATGATTATTTAGTGATAGTTTCTGGTGCAGAACCTGAAAACACTATTTTTTTAAAAGAAGTTGAATTATTATTTAAAATCACCAATCAAAACATTGCGATAGTAAGTACAACAACCTCAGACAATAACATTAAAAACGCTACTTACTTTTATTATCCAACTACTAAAGAATTAGATCAGTTAATATCTCAATCTAAAATAGTTATTTCTAAAGCAGGATATACCACTTTAATGGAAATGGTAGCGTTAAATAAACTTTGTTATTTGATACCCACTAAAGGTCAATATGAGCAACAATATTTAAGCACAATAAATAATAAAATTGATAATATTTGTTTTATAAAAGATTTATCACAAATAAAAAAGGGAATTGAATAAACAATTCCCCTTCATTTAGTACGTAATAAATATAAATACCTATTCAGCCAGTACCAAAATTTTATTATCAAACACTTCAATTACACCGCCATTAATTTCAAAAGAAAATTGGCTATCGTCTTTGTGTTCTTTATTTAAAACACCATTGAATGCTTTATTGTTAATGTTTTCCTCAATATTTTGATCCACCCTCACGTTACCTTTAACCAAGGCAGAGATTAGAGGCGCGTGGTCATTAAGAATACCAAATGTACCATCTAACCCAGGCAAAATTACTTGAGAAACATTTCCTTTAAATAATACTTCATCTGGTGTTATAACTTCTAAAATCATTTTTTTAGTTTTAAAGTTTATGCTTCAGCTAACATTTTTTCACCAGCTTCAATAACATCTTCAATATTACCTTTTAGGTTAAATGCTGCCTCAGGATATTTGTCTAACTCACCATCCATAATCATATTAAATCCTTTAATGGTATCATTAATATCAACTAACACACCCTTTAAACCAGTAAATTGTTCAGCTACGTGGAAAGGTTGAGATAAGAAACGTTGAACACGTCTTGCTCTGTGTACAGTTAATTTATCTTCTTCAGATAATTCATCCATACCTAAGATAGCAATAATATCTTGTAACTCCTTATAACGTTGTAATGTTAGTTTTACTCTTTGTGCACAATTGTAATGATCTTCACCTACAATATTTGGTGTTAAAATTCTTGATGTAGAATCCAGAGGATCCACAGCAGGATAAATACCTAATTCTGCAATTTTTCTAGATAATACGGTAGTTGCATCTAAGTGAGCAAATGTTGTTGCTGGCGCAGGGTCAGTTAAATCATCTGCTGGTACATATACAGCCTGAACAGACGTAATAGAACCGTTTTTCGTAGATGTAATTCTTTCCTGCATAGCTCCCATTTCAGTCGCTAAAGTAGGTTGGTATCCCACAGCCGAAGGCATACGTCCTAACAAGGCTGACACCTCAGAACCGGCTTGTGTAAATCTAAATATGTTATCAACAAAGAATAAGATATCGGCCCCTTTTCCATCTCCTTCACCATCTCTATAGTACTCGGCTAAAGTTAACCCTGATAAGGCAACTCTTGCTCTAGCACCAGGTGGTTCATTCATTTGACCAAAAACGAAGGTAGCTTTAGAGTTTTTCAATTTCTCTTTGTCAATTTTATCTAAAGGCCAACCACCGTCTTCCATAGCGTGCATAAAATCTTCACCATAGTCAATAATACCTGATTCCAACATCTCTCTCAAAAGGTCATTCCCTTCTCTCGTTCTTTCACCAACCCCTGCAAAAACAGATAGTCCTGAATACGCTTTTGCAATATTGTTAATTAATTCTTGAATTAATACGGTTTTACCAACACCAGCACCACCAAATAATCCAATTTTACCTCCTTTAGCGTAAGGCTCAATTAAATCAATTACCTTAATACCTGTAAATAAAACTTCTGTAGCAGTTGATAACTCTTCAAATTTTGGGGCATCTCTATGAATAGATGCACCTCCAGTTTTATCTAAATTACCTAAACCGTCAATGGCATCTCCTGTAACATTAAACAATCTTCCTTTAATACCTTCACCTATTGGCATTAAAATAGGTGAACCTGTTGAAATAACTTCCATTCCTCTTGTAAATCCATCAGACGAATCCATGGCAATAGCACGAACAGTGTCATCACCTACGTGTTTTTGAACTTCAAGAACAACTTCTGAACCATCAGATTTTTTTACCGTTAAAGCATCTAAAATTTTTGGAAGCTCCGTTTCTTTCTCAAAGCTAACATCCACTACTGGACCAATAACTTGAGAGATTTTACCTTTTACGTTAGACATTATTATAATTTTAATGTGTTTTTACAAATTTGGGTGCAAAAATAATGCTTTTTATTCTTTATACAACAATTCTTTCGTGTTTTTTTATCTAACTTTGTCAACAAAATTTATTTTTTGTGAACATTTATACAGAATTGTCAGAAATTCAAAGCATTAAAAAACCTGTTTTAACTATTGGTACCTACGATGGGGTTCATTTAGGACATCAAAAAATATTAGATTTTTTAAAACAAAAAGCCGAGCAAGAGAAAGGTGAGTCTGTAGTGTTTACATTTTATCCTCACCCTAGAATGGTATTGTTTCCAGATGACCATAATCTAGAATTATTACAAACCATTGATGAACGCATTGATAAATTATCGAAATTGGGAATTGATCATTTAATTGTATTCCCCTTCACAAAAGAATTTTCAAGATTGTCGGCTGTTGAATTTGTTAGAGATATATTGGTTAATGAAATTAATATCCATACGCTTGTGATTGGTTATGACCATCAGTTTGGTAGAAATAGAGAAGGCTCTAAACATGTTTTATATGAGTTAGCGCCAATTTATAACTTTAATATTGTTGAAATACCCGCGTTTTTAAAAGATGAAATAAAGATTAGTTCTACCAAAATTAGAAATGCACTAAAAAAAGGTGAGGTGCAAATAGCTAATAAATATTTAGGTGAAAATTATTCTATTAAAGGCATTGTTGTTCACGGTGATAAAATAGGTGCCGATATAGGATTTCCAACTGCAAATATACAAGTAAAAGAAGATTACAAATTAATACCAGAAAATGGTGTGTATGCGGTAAAAGTATTTGTTAATGATTGCGAATTTTCTGCTATGTTAAACATTGGAAATAGACCAACTATTTCTGGTAATGGCGAAAAAAGAATAGAAGTGCATATATTTGATTTTAATAAAAACATATATGACTCTAAAATTAAAGTAGAGTTTGTAAAAAGAATTAGAAATGAAAAAACTTTTACTAATTTAGAGGAATTAAAAAAACAATTAACAATAGATGAAAGTAAATGTCGTACTATTTTGGGTGATTATTCTTATTCTGCCCCTAAAAAGTGTTAGTCAAACTCAAAAGTTATTTACTTCTATTGAGGAAGCATTTTTGGTGCCAGTAGATTCAGTTTACAGGTTAGATTTATCTAAACAAAAAATGACAAAATTACCTAAAGAGGTGTCAAAATTTATCAATTTAAAAGAATTGTACCTAAGCAAGAATAAATTACATGCCTTACCAAATCACTTGTTAAATTTACAAAAACTTGAAGTACTTGATTTGTCAAAAAATAATTTTAAAAATTTTCCGCCACAATTATGCAGTTTACAATCTCTTAAACAACTATTTCTTGGTAGAAATAATATTCAAGTAATCCCCGATTGCATAGGTCAAATAAAAAACTTAGAAATATTAGACTTATGGTTAAACCCAATAGGAAATTTGCCTCAAACCATTTCAAATTTGAAAAAACTTAAAGTTATAGACTTAAGAGGAATTAACTTTAGCGCCACTTCTCAAGAAGTAATAAAAGCTTTAATCCCTTGGGCTAAAGTTGAGTTTAATAAAGGATGTGATTGTGCACATTAAAAAAAAATCAAGCAAAACCAAACTTTTTTTTAAAAGTTACGTTATAGAGAGTGTATATATAAAAAATAAATTAAAAATTATGAAAAAAACAATGTTATTATTACTAGGTGCAGGTTTATTTATAGCCACACCTTCATGTAAAAAAGGAGAAAACGATCCTCTTTTAAGTTTAAAATCTAGAAAAGCGAGATTAGCTGGAGAGTACAAAGTGTCTAAAATTGAACGTGTTTCAAAGAGTATTGATAACTCAGGGCAAGTTGTAAGTCAAACAGACTATACTTATGATGGTGGCTCAACAGCAACTACCATAACAACAACAACATCAGGTAATACAACCACATCAACCGAACAAATTTCGTTGTATGAGACAACATTTAAAAAAGATGGAACTTGGGAAATGAAAAAAAATTATACCACAGTTAGTGTATTTGAAATACCTAATCTTACCAAAACCACAACAACGACCGACAGAGTTGAAACAACTACGGGGGTATGGGCTTTTGTAGGTAAAACAAAAGATAAATATAAAAATAAAGAAAGACTTCAACTTTCTACTCTTAATTTTGAGAATGATTATACTACCACAGACGTAACTGAAGATTTGTTATTTGGAGGGACAACCACCACTTCAAACTCTGGAAAGAATGCGTACACATTCTCCGCCTTAGAATATACTATGACTTATGCAATTGATATGTTAAAGAGTAAAGAAATCGTATTAAAGAATATTGTAAACAGTTCGTACACAAATACAAATAGTTCTGGTACAACTACAAGTAAATTCACAGTAGATGAAACAATGACTTTAACTCAAAAATAAACTAAAGTCAAAAAAAATATAAAAGCCACTGCAAATTTTTGTAGTGGCTTTTTTCTTACTGAAGTTGTTTAAGGCAGACGATAAAAGAATCATTTTTTAACTTTAAACAACTTCACTATTAAAAATTCGGATTAATTACCATTGTCACCAAAAATCCAAATTTTTAATTGTTGTTTTTTAAGTATAAGTTTTGTCATAAATATAAAGTTTTCTACCAAATTTACAGGATTTAAGGTTATAGATAATGGAAGAATTTTTTATCTGTATGCTTAATTTATTTATACGTGTAGATTTTAGTATAAACAGTCATCAGATTTTTGTAAACTTTATGTATATTTACAATTCAAAACTAAAGCATTATGAAACTAAAAGCATTAATTGTAGATGATGAGGAGTTGGCAAGAAAAAACCTAACAATGTTGCTGGAAGAATATTGTCCTGAGGTTGAAGTTTTAGGAGAAGCAAGCAATGTAAAACAAGCTAAAGAAAAAATAGAAACTCTAAAACCAGAAGTTGTGTTTTTAGACATCAGAATGCCCAGAGCATCCGAAGGTTTTGATTTGTTAGATTCTCTTGAAAATAGAGACTTTTTTGTGGTGTTTGTTACTGCTTTTAAAGATTATGCACTCAGGGCTTTTAATGCTAACGCAATTCACTATGTTTTAAAACCTGTTGATGTAGATGATTTGAAAAATGCTGTAGCAAAAGTGATTGAAACAAAAAAACAGTTTGGCAATGATGCAGAGAATTTTAAAACGTATTTTGAAGCCATTAAAAATCTATCTACCAATATCAACAACAAAGGATATGGCGACAAAATAGCCATAAGTCATACTAAAGGTATTAAATTAATTGAAGCTAAAAATGTTGTCTATCTTGAAGCGTCAGGAAACTGTACTATGATTTATTTTAGCGACGGCAAAAGATACCTAGATACCAGAACATTAAAAATATATGAAAATATATTAAACCCTGAAAAGTTTTATAGAATACACAAGTCTCATATTATTAACTTGTCTTATCTTAAAGAATACCTTAATGAAGATGGGCATTTAGCAATACTAAAAACAGGTAAAATTCTGCCAGTGGCACGTAACAGAATACCTGCCTTTGTTAAAACACTTAAATCTCTTTAATAAATTGAAAAAAGCCATAGCCTTTCTATTAGTTTTTAGCACTTTTTTAGCTAAATCACAACAATATAGTTTTATCAACTTTGGTGTAAAGGAGGGCTTGGCTCAATCTCAAGTAACTGACATTTGTCAAGACAATCTAGGTTATTTATGGATAGGTACACAGTCGGGATTAAGTAGATTTGATGGACTCAAATTCATTAATTATTCTAAAAATGACGGTCTGGTAGATAATACTGTCCAAAAATTATACTTTGATAAAAATAGTAATTTACTATGGGTGGCATCCCCTACAGGTATTTCTATTTTAGATTTAACCAAAAAAATAAAATTTAATCATCACACCTTTACAACCCCACAAAAAGTTAATGATATTCTATTTGATAACGACACACTTTATATTGTAACCAACCAAGGGTTAATACTATTTTCAAACAATAAATTCACGTATTTTCTAAATGATCTAAGAATAAGAGCTATTGAAAAAATATCATCAAATGAGATAGTACTTGCAACCAAAAAAGGACTGTATGCTTTTGTCAATCAAAACATTTCAAAGTACAAAGACACGTCTCTAATTCATTTCAATTATAGCGATATGCTTTTTGATGAAGAGGTTTTATACCTATCCACTTATCAAAATGGTATTTTAAAATACGACCTAAAAAACAAACTATTGGAGTCTCTGTCAGACCAAAAAAGCATAGTGAGTTTTATAAAACAAAAAAATAAAATATGGGCAATTAGCAATCAAACAATCATTCTTTATAACAATAAACAACAAAAAATATATACACATAATAATGGCTTGCCTAAAGTAAAGCTCAAAAGACTTTTTATTGATGATGAGGATAATTTATGGATAGGAACTTATGGAAAAGGTTTGTTGAAATTTTCAAATGAATCTGTAATGAGCTATACCGTTGATTTCGGACTACCCTCTGATATTATTTTGTGCATTAGTCAAAATAATAAAGGCGATTTTTGTTTCGGCTCGTATGACAAAGGATTACTTATTTTTGATAAAAATAAAAAACACTATGTTGACCACAGTAACGGACTACCCTCACAAACCGTATGGTCAATTCTTCCGTATAAAGAGGCGTATTTTATAGCAACTTCAACTGGTGTTTGTAAACTTGATAATAAACAGTTAAAAACTATTAATGAACTTAGAGGTAATTACAAAAGTATTGTTGAAAATGAAAATATAATATTTTTTGGAGGAAAGTCAGGGCTGTGGATTTACAAAAATGAAAAATTTGAAAACGTTAATACCATCAATAATACCAGTATAAATAAAATTGTTTTTAACAAAAACTACATTTATTTAGCAACCAAAAAAGGACTGTTTTATAATCATATAACGGATTTGTATCAAAAAGAATTTAAAACCATTAATTTACCCGAAAAAGATTGCAACACAATAACCATAGATAATTATGATAACATCTGGGTAGGGACAGTAGATGGACTCTATGTTATTTCCCCTAGCTTAAAAACAATAGAATATCAACTAGATAGCCTTAACTTTAAATCAAAAAACATTTTAGGCTTACTGACAGATAGCAATAAAAATATATGGATTTCTACAACTAATGGAGTATATCTGCTAATAGAAGGCAATCCATTTTCGTTAAAAATGGAACAATACCATTATACAGAAGATGAAGGTATTTTGGATTTAGAGTCAAACTTAAATGCAATATATGAGGATAAACTAGGTTATATCTGGATAGGGACATCATCTGCACTTTATAGAATTAACCCCAATTTAAAAAATCAACTTTTCACAAAAGAAACACCCAAATTATCCATAACCTCAATACGTTTGTTTAAAGAACAATTTGACTATAAAAAATATGCTAAAGGATTTTACAAAATTGGATATGTGCCCACTAAACTAATCTTACCACCAAAACAAAACCATTTAACCTTTGAGTTTATTGGTATCAATTTAAAAAAACCATCAAGTGTCAAATATAGTTATAGATTAAAAGGAGCGGAAGAAAATTGGTCACCGTTATCAACCGAAAAAACAGCCACGTATTCTTTTATTTCCCCAGGTGATTATATTTTTCAAGTTAAAGCCACAAACGACGGCGTTAATTGGACAGATATTAAATCAGTCAACATCACTATAAAACCGTTTTCGTGGCAAAAATGGTGGTTCATATTATTAATGATTATTGCTTTAGTCTCTATTCTTTACTTTCTTGTAAAATTAAGACTGAATATAGTTAAGCGTAAAAAAGATAATGAAAAATTAGAGTACAAAAATAGACTTAGAGAACTAGAACAGCAATCATTAAACGCAAGCATGAACCGCCACTTTATTTTTAATTCCTTAAACTCAATACAATATTTTATTAACAGTTCAGATAAAAAATCAGCTAATAAATTTCTATCTAATTTTGCCAAACTCATCCGTAAAAACCTAGATAGCTCAACAGCTGATAACTTTATGGTTAATTTAGACGAAGAGATAGAACGAATACACCTATATTTATCTCTTGAAAAAATGAGATTTGGAGATAAATTTGATTTTAAAATTAATGTAGATAAAGATGTAGATGTAGAAATGACCAAAGTTCCATCTATGATTCTTCAACCCTTTGTAGAAAACAGCATAATTCACGGAATTTTACCTAAAGAAGACAATAAAGGGCTTATTCAAATCAACATCAAAAAGTTTAATTCATCATTAGAATTTGAAGTTGTAGATAATGGTGTAGGGATTGATGAAAGTACCGATAATAAATCTGAATTTGCAGGTGACCACGAATCTAAAGGGATGAAAATTACCGAAAATAGAATAGAATTAATCCGAAAAATAAACGGTGGAAAACTAATGATTATCGGTCCATTTCAAATAAATGATGAACATGGAAAATCAAAAGGAACCAAAGTAATTATTAAATTACCAATTAACGGCATAGAGTAATGAATAAAGTTTTTAAAAATTTAAAAGTAGTAGAAATAGCAAGTGTATTAGCAGGTCCGTCTGTAGGTATGTTTTTTAGCGAATTAGGTGCTGAGGTAATTAAGGTAGAAAATGAAAAAACAAAGGGTGATGTTACCAGGTCTTGGAAACTTCCCTCAGAACCTAAAGATGTTAACTTGTCAGCCTATTTCTGTGCGGTCAATTACAAAAAAAAATACCTGTTTCTTGATTTAACCCATCATAATGACATTGTTAAAGTAAAACAATTAATATCAGAATGTGACATTGTTATTCTTAACTTTAAAAAAGGAGATGACATAAAATTTGGTCTTGATTACAATACTTTAAAACAAATAAATAAAAAATTAATATACGCAAGTATTAATGGCTTTGGTGAGCATAGTGATAGGGTAGCATACGACCTAATACTACAAGCCGAAACAGGGTTTATGTCTATGAATGGCACACCTGATTCAGGCCCTGTAAAAATGCCAGTTGCACTTATCGATATCCTAGCGGGACATCAACTTAAAGAAGGTATTTTAGTTGCACTTTTAGAAAGAGAAAAAACAGGTCAAGGACAAAAGATATCCGTTTCTCTGTACGATTCGGCTATAGCTTCACTTGCTAACCAAGCAACTAATTGGTTAATGGGGAGGCATATTGCTAAACCTATTGGAAGCAAGCACCCTAATATAGCACCTTACGGAGAATTGTTTAAAACAAAAGATAATAAATTGATAACATTTGCAATAGGTAGTAATAAACAATTTATTAATTTGTGTAATATTTTAAACTTAAGTACATTGTCCAATGATTCTCGTTTCAACGATAATAGAAATAGAGTAAAAAACAGAGTAGAGTTAGAAGATATTTTAAGCCAAGAAATTATAAAATATGTAGCAGAGGAGTTAATATCTAAACTTCATCAATCATTTGTGCCTGTAGCAAAAATCAACAACATAGATGAGGTGTTTAAAAATAAAGATGCACAAAGGCTAATTTTAACGGAAAACATACAAGGAGTTGATACAAAATGTGTAAAAACAGTAGTGTTTAAGTAATGATAGACAAACAAAAATATCCACCATTAAACCTGCCAAAAGCAGACATTAAGTTAAGTCAAAATCAAATATGGGACGTGTTAAGATTAAAATATGTTAAACTAACACCAGAAGAGTGGGTAAGGCAACACTTTATCCATTATTTGATAAAATTAGGCTATAGCAAAAACTTAATGGCATCTGAAAAAATAGTTAAATACAATAATTTGTCAAAACGTTGCGATATTGTAGCTTTTAACAATAAAAATGAAACACTACTAATTGTAGAATGTAAAGCACCTCATATTAAACTTACTCAAGACACATTTTATCAAGTTGCCAAGTACAATGCTGTTTTAAATGCAAAATATCTTATATTAACCAATGGAATAAATCATATCATTTCTCTTGTTGATAAAGTTAATAATGAACTCGTTTTTATAGAAGAAATACCACATAGAATTGACACTTAAAAAAAACACTTTTTTGGTAATTCTATACAAAATGAAATAAGTTTTATAACTTTGTCCACTTAAAATCTGAAATTTCAAACAAATTATGGCTAAAAATTTAGTAATTGTTGAGTCCCCAGCTAAAGCAAAAACAATAGAAGGATATCTTGGAAAAGATTATGTGGTAAAATCAAGTTTTGGTCACGTAAGAGACTTAGCAAAAAAAGATAAAGCCATTGATATAGAAAATGATTTCAAGCCAAAATATGAAATATCAGCAGACAAGAAAAAAATTGTAACCGAGCTAAAGAAATTAGCAAATGAAGCAGAAATGGTTTGGTTAGCAACGGATGAGGACCGTGAAGGAGAAGCCATATCTTGGCATTTAAAAGAAGCCTTAAAATTAAAACCCGAAAAGTACAAAAGAATTACATTTAACGAAATTACAAAAGCAGCTGTAACTAATGCTATTCAAAATCCACGTCAAATAGATGATGATTTGGTGGACGCACAGCAAGCACGTAGAATTTTAGACAGATTGGTGGGGTTTGAATTGTCACCAGTACTTTGGCGCAAAGTTAAGCCTTCTTTGTCGGCAGGGAGAGTACAATCGGTAGCAGTTAGATTAATCGTTGAACGCGAAAAAGAAATTGAAGCTTTTAAACCTTCTTCTTTCTTCAATGTAGATGCCGAATTTAAAGTGGAAAAAGCTAAATTAAAAGCTAAATTACCTAAACCTTTTGCTAAAAAAACAGAAGCAGTAGATTTTTTAAATGCTTGTAAAAACTTTACTTTTAAAGTAAATGACATACAAAAAAAACCAGCAAAAAAATCGCCAACAGCACCATTTACCACTTCAACCCTTCAGCAAGAGGCAAGTTTAAAACTTGGTTTTTCTGTGTTAAGAACTATGTCTGTAGCTCAACGCTTGTATGAGGCTGGACGTATCACCTATATGAGAACCGACTCTGTAAATTTATCGGATACAGCCATAAAAGGTGCAACAAATGAAATTGTTAGCGCTTATGGTAATGAATATCTGCAAAACAGAAAGTTTAAAACTAAATCATCAGGTGCACAAGAGGCTCATGAGGCCATAAGACCAACTGATTTTTCTAAACATAATATCTCTGCTTCTGCAGATGAAGAAAAATTATATGCACTGATATGGAAAAGAACAATTGCTTCACAAATGAGTGATGCAAAACTAGAACGTACAACCATAAAAATTGACGCCCCTTTAAATCAAGAGTTCCAAGCAAAAGGAGAAATCATTAAATTTGATGGATTCTTAAAAGTTTATTTAGAAGCTAAACTTGAAGAGGAAGAAGATGAAATCACTGGGTTATTACCAGATATTAATGTTAATGATGTTTTAAACGTTAATGAGATTAAAGCAACAGAACGTTTTACAAGACCCCCGGCAAGATATGTAGAAGCCAGCCTAGTAAAAAAATTAGAGGAATTAGGAATTGGACGACCATCTACTTACGCCCCAACCATTACAACTATTCAAAAAAGAGGCTATGTTGAGCGTGGTGAAGATGAAGGGAAACAAAGAACGTATGAGCAATTAATTCTTAAAAACGGTAACGTAAAAGAATTAAAACAAAAAGAAAAGTACGGCAGTGTAAAGGGTAAGTTAGTGCCAACAGATATAGGTAGAGTAGTCACAGATTTTTTAATAGAAAATTTCGGAAATATTATGGAGTACAGCTTTACCGCTAATGTTGAACAAGAATTTGACGAAATAGCTCAAGGTCTAAAAAAATGGACTCAAATGTTAAAAAAATTCTATCAGCCTTTCCATCAAACGGTAGAAAAAACACTAGAACATTCAGAACGTGCTAGTGGAGAACGTGAACTAGGTATAGACCCAAAAACAGGTAAAAAAGTTATTGTAAGGATAGGTCGTTTTGGACCAATGGTACAGGTTGGTGAAGCTGATGATGAAGAAAAACCAAAATTTGCCTCTTTAAGAAAAAATCAATCAATTACTTCAATAACATTAGAAGAAGCTCTAGAATTGTTTGCTTTTCCAAAAGTAATAGGCGAGTTTGAAGGTAAAGAAGTAAAAGTTAATATAGGACGTTTTGGACCGTATATTCAACACAATAGCAAGTTTGTTTCCATATCGGCTAAAAATGGAGATGATATCGATACTATAACCTTAGAAAGAGCCATAGAATTAATTAAAGAAAAACGTGAAGCTGATGCAAAAGCAATTATCAAAACTTTTAAAGAAGACGATAAAATGCAATTGTTAAACGGTAGGTATGGGGCTTATCTAAAAGTGGGTAGAAAAAACTTCAAACTTCCTAAAAACGTTGAACCCGAAAAACTGACTTACCATCAATGTCTCGAAATTATGGAGAATCAACCTGTAAGAGGAAAAAGAGGAGCTAAAGCCAAAAAATAAAAAATGAAAGATTTATCAATTTATTTTAAACCAATACATAAACTGTCTGCCTACTCTGAAACACAGTTGGGTTATAAAATAATTGATGAGGTAGATTATGATACCATTGAAAATGAAAGTATAGCTATACTGTTTGTTAGTGAATATAGAAATTCAACCATAGCACATCATAACGCTTCATTTCAAATCATACAAAATAAGTTGTATCAATTAGAGGCGCATCATTGGTCAAAAAACATTTATAACTTAGGAGAGGTTTCGCAAGGGTTAACTCAATTTGATACCTACATAGCCCTAAAAGAAATAATTGCAGAATTAGTTAAAAACGACATTATCCCAATTGTAATTGGAGGTAGTCAAGATTTAACTTATCCTATTTTTCAAGCTTACGAAAAATTAGAACAAACAGTAAATTTAATGTCTGTTGATGCAGAGTTTGATTTAGGAGAGGTCAACAAAGATATACAATGGGATGCTTGGCTAAATAAAATTATTGTTCACAAACCAAACTATCTTTTTAATTATACCAACTTAGGGTTTCAATCTTACTATATTAATTTGAAAGAAAAACATTTATTTGACGAATTATTCTTTGATTACTACAGTTTAGGTGAATTTTACACTAACAATAAAATGGTAGAACCACTGGTTAGAAATACAGATATTTTAACTTTTGATTTGAATGCCATTCGCTCTTCAGACTATAAAGCAAATACCAAAGATTCACCACACGGCTTTTATGGAGAGGATGCCTGCCGAATTATGAGGTACGCAGGACTTAGTGATAAATTAACATCTTTAGGTTTGTTTAATTTTAGCCATAACAAAAATACAGTTAAAATAGATGCTAACTTAGTAGCGCAAATGATTTGGTATTTTATTGAAGGCGTACACCAACGTAAAAATGACTATCCTAAAGGAAGCAAAAAGACTTACACAAAATACCGTGTGGCAGTGGACGATTTTAAAGATGAAATAGTGTTTTATAAAAGTGATAAAAGTGGAAGATGGTGGATAGAAGTACCATACCCTAACACACAAAATTTAAAATTCCAACGCCATTTATTGGTACCTTGCACTTACGAAACTTATCAAAATGCAGTAAAAAATGACATACCTAATTTATGGTGGAAAACATATCAAAAATTAGTGTAAGCATTCTATTTCCAAAAATAAAAACTAAATATTTTCTTAAATTTTCTTAATTTAATTTGCTTTTATTCAAAAAAAAATAATTACCTTAGCGACTTATTGGAGTTAATCCACTAAAAAAATGCATTTTTATAAACTTATATCTATGAAAAAAGTCTTAGTATTTGCTTTAAGTATTATAGTTGCTAATTCAGCTATATCACAATCAGATAAGCAGTTAACTCATTATATGTTCGATGGAATGTCCTTTAATCCAGCAATCACAGGAATCAAAGGCTATTGTGGGACTTTAATCTACCGTGGACAATGGGACAAGGTTCAAGACGCACCAAATACTTTGCTTTTTAATGCGCAAGGTAATTTACAGAAATATAACAGTGGAGTAGGGCTTACGTTTATGAGTGATGTTATTGGTTATGGTCAAGAAATGGAGATTAAATTAAATTATGCAAGACATATACAAGTACAAGGGTATGGATTGTTTAGTGCCGGTATAGGTTTGGGAATTGAAAATGTTAGTTTTGACCCAAAATGGAATGCGCCTCAAACAGGCACGGACGCAACATTAGACCCTAATCTTCCTCAAGGGGTAGCCGGAACCACTTTTGACGTTAATTTTGGCTTACATTGGAAAGGCGTTCAAGGATACTATATTGGTTTGTCGGCTACACATTTAACACAACCTGTAATTTCAAATGTTAATTTTCAAAAAGCACGTCATTATTATGTAACTGCAGGGTATGATATTACCTCAAAACAGAGTTGGGCTTGGTTTTTACCTGACGGTTTAACCTTAAAACCTTCTTTGCTTTTAAAATCAGATTTAACTACAACAGTTATAGATATTAATGCGATAGCTGACTATTGGCTAAATAATGATTTGGGAGTGTATGGCGGATTGACATACAGAACCTCTACAGCCGATATGATGGCTTTAATGGTAGGTTTCCAAATGAAGAGGTATAATTCTGATGGAGGGCTATCCAAAGGAGGTGCCTTAAAAGGACCAGCAGACGTGTTTAAGATTGGTTATGCGTATGATTTTATAAGCGCAGGTAAAAATGCAACATTAAATCAGTACGGATATGGTACACATGAAATAATGTTTAATTATTGTGTGTTTGCACCACCACCACCTGTAAGTAGATATGGTAATGTGTTTATCTTGCAATAAAAAAAAATAATAAAAACTGTAACTAAAAAATATATTTACCGTTAATATAAAACCAAACCCTTAATCTTGATAGTCGAAACTGAATTGGTTTAAAAAAAAATTGGTAGCATGAAAAAATTAATTTTTGGAGTATTTGTAGCGTTGATGATAGTGAGTTGTGACCCAGGTACAGGACACTTAACAGGTGTACAAGGTAGAAGAAGTTTCTATCCCGAAATTCCGTTAGGAATGGTTTACGTACCCACTGGGTCTTATATGATGGGGCAAAGTGATGAAGATGTACCTTTTTTACATCAAACAAAAAATCATCCTGTTTCAATATTTGCATTTTATATTGATAACACTGAAATTACCAATAACGAATACCGTGAATTTGTATATTGGGTAAGAGATTCTTTACTTTTAGAGAGAATATACAATGTTGATGTTGATAGAGATTTTGGAGATCCTGTTAAAAGAGAAATTGATGAGATGGATATAGGTGATATGTTAATGCATGATGATGTTTACTATAATGAGACTACTCAACAATGGGAGTTTTGGGAAGATAATTATGACAAAACTAATACCTTCTACCGTGATAACTTTCCACTAAGTTGGACCTTTAAAGGAGTGCCTGATGAGGTAGTATCAGCACTAGTGTCTGAATTTTATTTAAAAACAGATGAAAGATGGTATAAACGTAAAGAAATAGATGTACGTTTATTAAATTTTCACTATTATTGGATAGATTTAGTTGAAGCCGCCAAAAGAGGTGATGTAAGAATTGAAAGAAATGGTTTTAAGCCAGAATCAGGGGGAAGCCAAGGAGAACCAACTAATCCTAATTTAGATCCTCAACATAGAGAGTTGAAAAACCCAGAACATCCTTTTACTGGTCAACCAGTAGGACAAGATGAAAATATGGGTTACTTTAATACAAAAGGGCAAAATAATGCTATTAGAGGTCACGCCGATAGAGGAAGATTTATAATTGAGGAAGAAATTAATGTATATCCAGATACTTTAGTTTGGGTAAGAGATTTTACTTACTCATTTAACGACCCAATGACAAACATGTACTTTTGGCACCCTGCTTACGATAACTACCCGGTAGTTGGTGTAACATGGCAACAAGCAAGAGCCTTCTGTGTGTGGAGAACTCAGAAGTTAAACAATTGGTTAACAGGTCAAGGTATGTTATGGGTACAAGATTTTAGATTACCTACAGAAGCGGAATGGGAATATGCTGCACGTGGTGGACTTAAACAATCACCTTATCCTTGGGGAGGACCTTACATTAGAAACTCTGCGGGATGTATGTTAGGTAACTTTAAACCAATGAGAGGTAGATACTTTGATGATGGTGGGTTTTACCCTGTAAAAGCATACTCATATAACCCTAATGGTTACGGACTATATTGTATGTCAGGTAATGTTGCTGAGTGGACTGAAACAACTTTTGATGAATCTGTATATGAATTTGCACACGACTTAAATCCTGAATACAGATACTATGCAATGGACTGGGATCCACCTTCTTTGAAAAGAAAAGTGATTCGTGGCGGTTCATGGAAGGATGTTGGATACTATCTTCAAACAGGAACGAGAACCTATGAGTACCAAGATACAACAAAATCATACTTAGGTTTTAGATGTGTACAAACACACATAGGACGTGGTGGGTCTGATTTTGAAGCTGAAGGAGGAAACGAAATAAAATCTGATATTGAGTTAAGATAATTAATAAAGTAAATTATAAACCAAATAAATTAAAGTTAAACTAAAACAAGGAAAATTATGAAACCAGGAACTAAAAAATGGAAAAACTTTATGGCAAAATTATACGGTATTGGTGCAGCCGTAGTAATTGTTGGAGCAATGTTTAAAATTATGCACTGGCCGGGTGCAGGACCAATGCTTGTAGCTGGATTGTCAACAGAGGCAGTTATCTTCTTCTTCTCAGCCTTTGAACCATTACACGAAGACCCAAACTGGGAACTAGTTTACCCAGAACTTGCTTTGGCCCATGATGAAGATTTTGATGTACACGCATATATTGATGAAAAAGGAGTCTCAGCTGTTGGTCAAGGAGGAGGTGGTACTGTTACAGGGATCACTGAAAAATTTGATAATCTTTTAGAAGAAGCAGGAATTGATAAACAATTGTTGGAGAGATTGGGCGATGGAATTAAAACATTGGCTGAAAATGCAGAAGGTTTAAAAGCCGTTTCTGGTGCTGCTGCTGCTACAGATAATTATGTAGCTAGCTTAGAAGAAGCGTCTAAAAATGTAGCAACATTAAGTGATACTTATGGAAGAGCATCTGAGTCATTGTTAGGATTGACAGAAGGAGCAAAAGAAGGTGAATCGTTTGGTGAACAATTGTCAAAAGTATCAACTAATTTAACAGCGCTTAATAATGTCTATGAATTACAATTAAAAGGTGCGTCAGGTCATTTAGAGGCCACTGAAAAATTCCAAGGACAAGTTACAGAAATGATGCAAAACCTTGCTGATTCTGTTGAAGATACTAGAATGTATAAAGAAAATATGTCTATGTTAAGCAAAAACCTTACAGATTTAAACCAAGTGTATGGTAACATGTTAAAAGCCATGACAATTACTAGAGATTAATCATCTAGGTTGAATTAATTAAGTATTAACTAATAAAATTAATTAAAAATGGCAGGAGGAAAAGAAACCCCAAGACAGAAGATGATCGGGATGATGTATCTCGTACTTACAGCACTTTTAGCTCTTAACGTTTCTAAGCAAGTAATAGCCGCTTTTATCACATTGAATGATAAAGTTGAGGTAAGTACAAATGCTATAGAATCTAAAGTAGAAGGAATTTATCAAGGTTTTGATAATAAAATTACAACTTTAAAGGCTACTGGAGGTGATGTTAAACTAATCAAAGAATGGCAAGCCAAAGCACTTGAAGTTAGAGAAGAAGCAGCAAAGGCAATTGATTTTCTTATCAAAAACTCTAACGACATGATTAAGGAAGCTGAGGGTAAGGATTGGATTAAAGAAACCGTTGATATCAATGGAAAAAAATATGCAACTGAACTTAAGTCTCTTCATGATATTCAGAACTTTGATAATTATGATATTCCAACTAATAAATTTATAACTGCAGGAGGAGGTACCCCAAAAAAACCAAATAAAACAGGTCAAGCTATTAGAGAAACGCTTATTACCTATAGAAACACATTATGTGAAAAAATGGCAAATTACACCAAAGGTAAGAAGAAATACACTTTTAAGGCACCAAAAGACGCTAGTGGTTTAAAAGCTGCTTATGCAACTGCAAACCCTGAGGATACAGCTAGAATTAATCAAATTTATAACATTCTTGGTTATCCTGAAACCCTTCATAATCATGATGGTGAAGAGGTAGCATGGGTAGCTTCATTGTTTGACCATGCGCCTATTGTTGCTGCTGCTGCTATGTTTGCTGCTTTAAGATCTGATGTTAGAAACGCTGAAGCAATAGCATCTGAGCACATGTTAGATAAGGTTGAAGTACAGATGTTTAATTTCAACAAAATTGAACCTCTAGCATTCGCCTCTAAAGGATATATTAATCAAGGAGATTCAATTAACTTAAACGTTATGATTGCTGCCTATGATTCAACTGAAAACAATCCAATCTCTTACGGGATGGATGAAGATACAGCAAACATTGAAAAATGGGTATCTACAGACAGTGAAAGGGGTATTGTATTATCAGGCGCAAAACCAGGTCCACATAAAGTAAAAGGTATCATTAAAGTTAAACAAAAAGGAGAGTGGGTCTCTAAACCGTGGGAGTTTAACTATTCTGTAGGTGCACCTATGGGAGTTGTTGCTCAACCTGAAATGAGAATTTTATACTGGGGTTATGACAATGTAGTTGAAGGTACAGCTTCTGGTTTTCCTGCCGATAAAGTAAGATTATCTGGTAGTGGTTGTTCATTATCATCTAAAGGTAAGGGACAATATGTTGCTAAAGTAAGTAGAGGAACGCGTAAAGCTAAAATTAGTGTCTCAGGTACTAGAGATGATGGCTCAAGTGTAAGTCTCGGTTCTTTTGAATTTGAGTGCAGACCTATGCCACCAGCCACTGTATATTTTGGGAAAACCCAAATGGGTGGTACATCCTCTTACGCAGCTGCTAGGGGGCAATCTGGAATTAGAGTAGGATATGATCCTGCGGTACCATTAAAAGGAGTTAAGTTTACAATTAGTGGAGGAATGGTAAAAGTTGATGGTGTTCCAGGTACAGGTAGAGTATTAGCGGGCGGAAGATTTGATTCTAAAGCTAAATCCATCTTAA
>DQTE01000127.1 GCA_015662905.1 Crocinitomix sp.
ATAATATCTTTCGGGATTTCCAATTTATTTTTTATTGTATGAAATTATCGAATTCAGGGTGATCGTTTTTTCTTGTGGCTAACGTTTGTATAAACGGAACTGTTCCGTTTATTTTACTTATGTCTTTGCCTTATTCTTTTTGTTGTGTTTAACTAAAGTATAAAACAAATGTATAAATTATTTTATAAAATAAAAGTTATTAAGCATCTTTGGCACATAGATAAATTTGATAAATGCAGGGTTTTAATGGGCAGCGGTGTAAACGCGGTTATTTAGTTGTTTAAAAAATCTGTTATAATTTGATATGCAAATTCTAATTCATTTTTAGAAATGCAGTAAGGTGGATTAATAAAAATTACATTCCCTAATGGTCTAAGCAATAATCCTCTTTGTATAAAATACTGGTAAGCTTTATCTTTGAGGTTTGAAAAATATGTTGTTCCTGCTTGGTTATGGAGTTCAATAGCTAAAATAGTTCCTGTTTGTCTTACCTCAGCTACCATTGGGTGTTGTTTAATTTCTAAAGCGAATAATTGATGTTGTTTTACAATGTTGGATATTTGTTGTTGAATTTTTTTTTGTTGAAGTAATTCAATATTAGCACATACAGCAGAACAACTGATTGGATTTGCCGTAAAAGAGTGCCCGTGCAGTAAAGCCTTTGTGGTATCATCAGATAAAAAAGCATCAAAAATGGTTTGAGTAGCAATTGTAAATCCTATAGGTAACACGCCTCCTGTAATACCTTTTGACAAACAAATGATGTCTGGTTTTTCTTGTATTTGATTTATGGCAAACATTGTTCCTGTTCTGTAAAAGCCTGTCATTACTTCATCTGCAATACAAAGCACATTTTTAGACTTGGCAATTTGAAGGAGTTGGTCTAATATTTTTGGCGCATACATTCTCATTCCTGACGCTCCTTGTACCAATGGCTCAAAAATAAAACCAGCAACTTGTTCAGAATTAACCAATGTTTTCATTTTTTTTAGCACATTATCAATATTGTCAGAGGTTGGAAACGGAATAAAATCTACTTCAAAAAATAAATGCTCAAAAGGTTGATTAAAATATCCCCTTTGACTAACACTCATTGACCCAAATGTATCACCGTGATAACTTCCTTCAATGGCAATTATTTTTTTTTTATGAACGCCTTTATTGTACCAATATTGAAACACCATTTTTAAAGCAACCTCAACGGCGGTTGAACCATTATCACTAAAAAAAACTTTGCTAAAATTATCCGGTAAAATGTTTACAATTTTTTGGGCGGATTCAATGGCTTTTGGATGGGTTACCCCCGCAAAAACAGAGTGGTCTAAGGTTAAAAACTGTTGATTGATTTTATCAGCTATATAAGTGTTTCCGTGCCCGTGAATAATGGTCCACCAAGACGAATTAGCATCAAGATATTTTTTACCATTTTCATCATAAACCCAAGCATCTTTTCCTTTTACAATTACTAAGGGGTCATTGGCTGTTTTGGCTTGGGTAAACGGATGCCAAACATACTGTTTGTCTTTTTGAATCAAATTCATTTTGCAAATATAAATCATTTACTGATAGTAAAAAGTAGAAATACTTAGGGTTTGCTAAAAAAACACTTAACACTTTTAGCACACAATCCGTCAAGTTTTGGTAGATTTGCAAAAAAACATCTTAATCTAAATCATAATGATAGATATAAAACACTGGCCTTTAATGAGGCTCATCAGGTTAGCTATTGCCATAGGTTGTTTTATTACTTATTACGAAAGTAGAGAGTGGTTTATATTAGCCATTGGTTTGCTTATGTTTGTACAAGTGCTATTTAATACCGGTTGTAGTGATGGTTCTTGTGAAATTCCAAATCAAAATGATAAAAAATAAGTCTCAATTTGTTGTAATAGCTGTTCAATTTTGACTGAATTCATATTGTTTGCATTAAAAATAATATCTGCTTTTAAATAAAAAGGTTCTCTTTCACTCAATAAATTTTCTATTTTATCAAGTAATAAATCGGGTTGAGTTTTATAAGCATCAATCAATGGTCTTTTAGTTTTAGAATGGATTAATCTATTCACTAGGGTTTTAGGAGGTAATTGTAAATAAATACTCAATCCTTTTTGGTTAATGAGTTCAATATTATTGTTGAAACAAGGTGTACCTCCACCTAAGGCTATAACAGAATTATCAATATTAAGATTTTTTAAGGTATGGGTTTCAATCCTTCTGAAAACATCTTCACCTTTAGTTCTAAAAAGGTTGGGTATTGTTTGTTGTTCTTTATTTTCAATGTACTGGTCTAAATCTACAAATGCGTAATCTATCAACTTGGCAAGTTTTTTACCAACTGTTGTTTTACCTGCCCCCATAAAACCAATTAAAAAGATATTCATAGCCTAATATTCTATATGACAAAGATAGTTTTTTAAATGCTATAATGTTTATTAATCAATGAAGTTGTTTAAAGTCAAGTAATACCTTAAACAACTTCAATATTATCCTTTTTTATGTTTTACCTTAACTACTGTTTTATAAAGTACTGCAGTGAGTATGAAAAAAAGTTTCAAAAAAATTTTGCAATTATTTTGGTAGATAAAATAATGTATCTATATTTGCACCCGCAAACGCAAAACGGAGATCTGGTAGCTCAGTCGGTAGAGCATCTCCCTTTTAAGGAGAGGGTCCTGGGTTCGAGCCCCAGCCAGATCACACTAATTTTAAAAGCTTCACTTTGAGTGAGGCTTTTTTGTTTGTTGACAGTTAAACTGAGGACGTAAAACAAGGTTGTTAATAAAAGTTTGTAAAAAAGTAGTTTTGAATCTCAAATTATTTTATACTTTTAACACTCTAAAACAAAAAGGTTAAATTATGCATGTAGCAATCGCAGGAAATATAGGGGCTGGAAAAACAACATTGACACGTTTATTAGCAAAACACTATGGTTGGGATACTCATTTTGAGGATGTAGAACAAAACCCTTATTTGAATGATTTTTATGACGATATGCAACGTTGGTCTTTTAACCTTCAAGTGTATTACTTAAACAGTAGGTTTACACAAATTCAAGAAATAAAGCAAAATCCTGGTAACGTTATTCAAGACCGAACCATTTATGAGGATGCTTATATTTTTGCACCCAACCTACATTCTATGGGGTTAATGACTACCCGAGATTTTGAAAATTATTTTTCTTTATTTAACTTATTGGAATCGTTTATATCGGCACCTGATGTTTTAATTTATTTAAAAGCAAGTGTACCTACTTTGGTAAATCAAATTCAAAAAAGAGGTAGAGGGTATGAAGAAAGCATACGATTAGATTATTTAAAACGCTTAAATGAGCGTTATGAAGCTTGGATTTCTACCTACGACAAAGGTAAACTTATTATTATTGATGTTGACAACAACAACTTTATTGATAACGCAGACGATTTGGGTGAAATCATCAATAAAATAGACGCCGAAATTCACGGCTTGTTTTAGCTTTTTTTTGTTGGGGGTTGGGTTGGAACTGTAATATAATTTAACGCTAAGTTAAAGGTACAAATGACACTACATCTCCCACAAAACAGTCCAACGGTTTACAGTGTAAAAAGAGTTCCAGATTACAAAAATAATTCTTTAAAAGCGTGGAATACTTCTGATGAGTTTATGTTGTGGTACGTAACGCATCACAAGTTATCAAGTTTACCTCACTTAATCATTAATGATGCTTTTGGGTATTTATCCTCTCACTTTATGTCTGATAATTCTACTGTGGTTTACCATTTAAAAAGTCAGCTTGAGGCTATTGAATTCAATTTAAAATTGCATCTCAAAACTTTTACACCTCAACAGTTTATTACACCTTTAGACCCTACTAAAAGTAAAGTGCAATTGGCATTAATTAAAATTCCAAAATCGTTAGAATTATTTGAGTTGTTTTTGCAACAAATTCATCAAAATAGTGATTCAAATATTACTGTGGTGTGTGGATTTATGACTAAATATTTTACACCTCAGCTTTTAAAAATTGCCTCAAATTATTTTAATGATGTTAAACAAACAAAGGCGTGGAAAAAGTCAAGGCTATTGGTTTTATCAGTGCCTAAACAAGTTAAATATCAAAGTATCATACAAGACATAAGGTCTGAATACGGTACAATAAAACAATACAAGGGCGTGTTTTCAAGTGGACACATTGATTATGCCACTCAATTTTTAATTAAAAACTTGGCAATCCCCCAACAAGCCGATACTATTTTAGATTTAGCATCTGGTAATGGAATTTTGGCTAAAGTTATCTACCAAAAACACCCCAAGGCTAACATTCATTTGGTTGATGATAGTATTTTAGCTATAAAAAGCTCAGAGCTTAACTTATCAGGTCAATCATTTTATTTTCATCACACTCATCATTTAGATGAGTTTAACACAAATACCTTTGACTATATTATTTCAAACCCTCCTTTTCATTTAGAGCACGAAATAGATTTATCATTACCTAAAAGATTATTTACTAATGCACAAAGGGTACTTAAACCTAACGGTATTTTTGAACTTGTTGCTAATAGACATTTAAAATACTACCCTATTTTAAAACGATTATTTTCAAGAGTTGATGTTAAGGCACAAAATGCTAAATTTATTGTTTATAGTTGCAGGTTGTAAGATTAAATAGGGTTTACTAAAAAGCATTTAAGGAATTACCGCTTTACTCATAAGGTAAATTTTTAGCTGCCTGCAATCACAAATGAGTCAACAAAGCATTCAGATTTGACTTATGGGCAAACCGAATACTTAGTTGTGTGTAGTTTTTAATATATATATTTCAACTAACACTAAGTTTAGTGTCCATCCAATTATTGATACGATTTTATATGTATCCATAGGCGCTAACTCAAATACACTAACAATTCCCCATTTAAACAATCTTAGACTTATTGCTGAAAGTGTCAAAGCATAACTTCTAAGCATAAAATTCTTGTGTTTTTTCCAATTTCCAACTTTTATATATTTATACGCTTTATATGTAAACGTAAACCATAAAATTGAAAGAAGTATAAATGAAATTTGAGAAACAATGCCACCATTTGCATAATATGCCATAATTAAACCTGATGGACTTGCGATTAAAAGAATTAATGATATATAAATCTTTCCGCTTAATTTATGAAAAAAAGAAAAACGTTTTCTTAGGGTATATGAAAATTGAGGAAGACCAATTATAATAACTATTATACTTGAAAATACATGACTGAAAAATGCTATTTTGTAATGTGTTAGTTTGATTTCATCTTGTTTAATATTTAAAAAAGCAACATCATATTTTATTGGAACATATTGTAAAGCGATAAGTACTAAAAGGTAAATAAAGTAAATAATAAAAAGATAAGAAATTACCTTTAACAACTTCCTTATCTTAGTATTCAAACTCATGATCATCCTCCTCTTCCAAAATGGTCATAATATTCTAAAGCATTTTTTTCGTATCTAAGAAGTAATTGAATATTTTCCTTCTCAATATCAGTAAATTCCTTTTTGATATCTGTGTGAATTGGAATGTACCAACTTTGTGCGTCAAAAAACACACGTAATGGTCTGTTTTTAAATGAATATCCGTGCCTTGCGTAAATTGTATTTCTAATAATTGTCAAATCTCCTTTTTTTAAATTCTCAACATCTGATTTTTCCAACAGTTTATTTGAAGCATTAATTTTATAAATTTTATCTGTTGCAGTAGCAAATTCTAGGTTTATCCATTCTTCAAATTCACCTTCCTCTATTTCTACAACATTTTCTTTTACCTCTGTAAATTTATTCCAATTAACATACTCTTTTGTTTTTTCCAATAGAATGTCAGGGTTATATTTAAACTCTTTTCTTTCAAGTGAATATTTTCTATTTTGAATGTCAATTTTTTTATACGCCTTCCATTTTCCAATTAATTTATCCTCTATTATACTAAAAATAAATTCTCCGTCATATTTATCATCTCCTGGTTCTCTAACAACAAAAGTATCGTTTTTTACAATTCCTTTAAAAGGTCTGCTGTTTCCCGCAACAACACTATGACCAATAATTAAACTATCTGTAATCTCATCAATTGAAATAGTAATTTTATTTTCTCTATTCCACATAAACCGCACATCAACATAGATATTTTTTGTATAATCATCTATGTCTTTTTCAAAATACCCAACCCAAAGTCCTAAAATTTCATCTACTGTCTTTTTAGTTTCTTTTTTATTATTTTTTTTAACTACCCCCTTTAGTTGTTTAGTTATCTCTGTTCCTTTTTCAATTTGTATTTTTGTTTCTTTATTTTTAATCTCGGACCTACATCCAATTATTATTAATAAAAAAATAGAATAAATTATTATTTTTTTCATAGGTTTATCTTTTATGGAATCAGCAACAATATTTTTATAAATAGAACCCTTCCGTTTATTTTACTTATGTTTTTACTTTAATTTTTTATGGTGTCTGACAAAAGTATGGGTAAATTTATAAAAATATTTTTAAAAAT
>DQTE01000053.1 GCA_015662905.1 Crocinitomix sp.
ATGACATTGGTGTTAAAGTAATAGCAATCAATCTATTTCTTGATATACATAAATATGATTTCACTAAACACTCGTCAGTGCCCAAAAATAGAGAATCAGTTTTAAGAGATGAAACAACAAGATATGATTTACTCTCAAAAATAAATCTCTATAATCATACTGTATATTGTGCAATTTCAGCAATTGAAATTTGCCGAAAAAATGATATTCCTCAAGCTATCACTGATCTAGTTATTATTTTAGCAATTTTACATGATTTTGGAAAGCACCCAGAGATATTTGAAAAATATAAAAATAAAAACGATGACTTGCATAATATAGTCAGCTCTTACTATGTTAAAAAAATATTTAGAGTGTATATAGGCAAGGACATTCATCAAGACACATACAAGCAACTTATTTATACGCTCTATAATCATCATAAGCTACCCGAAACAACACAAAAAAATATTAATAAAAGCGAACGAGATACCCTTCTAATTAACTTATTAAATAAAGCCGACTATTTAGCTCGTGAAAAAGAGCAAATCTTTGTAGAAGGACAACAAGTATGACAGCAAAAGGGCATATGACATTGGCTTCGGCAGTTACATTATCATATTTATATGTAGATGACGGATTAATATCTACCCTGCCCCACTTTGAATTCTTTTTACTTGCTATTTTGCTTGGTTCTCTTTTCCCTGATATAGACGAACCAGAGAGCTACATTGGAAAAAAACTTAAAGTAATTTCGATCGTAATGTCCTCATTTTTTAAACATAGAACTTTTACCCATTATCTTATTTTCCCATTATCATTAATACTAGTTGCATTTTTCTGTGTAGATAATATTTTTAATAAAGTAACAATATTAGGTTTTGCATTAGGTATCTTGCTGCATGATGCAGGGGATATGCTTACAAAGGGAGGGATAAAAGGGTTTTTATGGCCAATTTTTCCAAATACTAGAATCGCCCTACTCCCATATTTTTTAAGATTTAAAACTTTTAGTATTGAGGAGTATATTTTAATCTGGTTGGTACTGATACCATTGAATATTTTACTAATGTTTCATTTTGCAAAAATGGAATGGTGGGGAATATGAAGTACTCATTTAAATCACCAGAAGCAAATCTTTTATTCTCAATTGCAATAGGGCTAGAAAAGGCGTCTGAAAGACTTGAGAAAGAAAGAGATGCAGGGAAAATTTCAAATGAAAATTATTTAAAACTTAAATTTTTTCATTTTGAAATTGCAAAAAGAACAAAAGAAGAACTTGAGACTAAGGATAAGTTTTTCCCTAAAAACAAATCTTTACATGTAAAAACCATAGTTAAAGGACAATAAATATGAGCAATATGTCAAACAATTACTCTAGTAGCAACAATGGTCATAATATCCATGCGAATCAAAGCCACAGGGCTTATCAAGATAGCATGAAAGGTGGCAGGGATTACTATAGCCCCGATAAGCCAATTGACCATTATTATAATAAAAAAGACAGTATTCATGCACAAGACCAACAAAGAGGAAGATTTACTAGCTGGTTAATTCATTGGCCCGTTCAATTGCTAGAGATACAAATGCAATCATTAGCAGCATCAAAAGCTGATAAAACTGGAACAAGTGCAATTGTAACAGACGTTGACTTTAGATGGATAGGAATTAAGAATTTAACTACAGTAATAATAAGTCTATGGAGTTTATTTTTTGGAATTATTACTTTTATATCAATAGTTTTGTTTTCAGGAAATATGCTATATGCATACTTAGCAATAGCTGTTTTTGGTGTACACTTTATGTTCCCTGGTTATGTTGTCACTAGAATTAAAAAATTTGTAATAGGTGAAGATAAAACAGGAAAGCTTGCAAAAATTATTAGAAAAAGTTGGGGAGTTTTTGAAATTATTTATTTTGCATTACTTGCTAGCATTTTTATATTTAAAGATTCAATTGATTGGATAGATATTAAAGCATCATTTTTGGCTTTTTTATTGGACCACTCAATAACTAAAAAATTTATCTACCCTCATGCTGAAAAAATTCCTTTTGAACACATGTCAAAAATTCTTGAATACCTTTTTAATGGTTTACTAATAATTGGAATATTTTATTTGATTATGCTTTTTATAACTAACAAAACAGCACAAGCTGCACAAAAAGATATGGAAATTTCCGTAGCAAAAGAGACCTTGAGACCAACAGAGATAATTAAGATGAAAAGAAAAATGAAAAAGTAGAGAGGTATTAAATGTTTAATTACACATCAAACGCAAATGCACCACCTTGTTTTAATCAAAGAGATACAAATCAAGTTAAATCAAAAAAAGGAGATAAATAGTGGAAATAGCTATAGATACTAAAGGTTACAAAGTTGTAGATGTTGTAGTTGTTGATAGTTTATTATTGCTGAATACTTTTCGAGACAAAATAATGTCAATGGTTAAAACTGAAATAACTGGTACGGCAAAAGATTATTATACATCATTTTTAAATGATGCTATAGATAAAGCAAAAGAGGAACTGCATAAAAAAGCAGAAGAATTAGGTGGTGATGCCCTGTATGATTTAAAGGTAACTCCTCTTATTCAAGACATTAAAGGTGACACTTTAATAGGCGCAATTGCGCAATGTATAGTATTAAAAAAGGATATTAATAGTGATTAAATATATAAAAGAAAATCCAATGGCAATGTTTATGATGTTTGCTATGGCATTAATGTTTATTGTTCCAGATGTAGCAATGGCAGTAGGTGATCCAGTTGAAGAGATGAAAAAAATCTATTTAGATCAAGCAGAAACAAATGCATTTCCTGTAATTATCTTATGGATTATTGTTCTAGGTGTGGCGTTATCATTTAAAATGAATTCATTTATGCCATTTATCTTAGCAATAATCGCTAGTGTGGTAATTGGTGTATCACCAGAGTTAGTTCCTAGCTTTAATTACACAAATCTTGCAACACCATAAATTTAAAAAAACAAGGAAGGGAAATCTCTTCCTTGTGACAACGAGGAGTTAATAGTGAAAAAAAGAAGAGTTGAATTTTTAAGATTTTTTAATGATTACAGAATGTTATCAATTTTTACTATTGATGTTGTCGGTGTATTTTTTACTATTTTTATCTTTCTGTGGACTGTTTTAACGATAGGTGGAATGAAACTAATAATCACAATTCTAAGTTCTTTTGGATTAGCTTTTCTAGTGAGCTATTTTTATAAAAAGTCAAAAAACCAAGCTTCCAAAGGATTTTTAAAGCATTGGTTTTTTAACACTGGACTATACAGACTAAATAAAGATAAAAAAAAGTGGAAAGAGTTGGAATTTACTGATAATGATGATTATTTTCCTACAGCAAATGATAAGTTTTTTTCAGAATAAAAAGGAGCGGAAATAAATGTTTAAAATATTGGCAGGGAAAGAGTATGAGGATAAAACCAATAGCCTTTTTCAAGTAAATAAGGTTTTATGGAGATTTGCAATATTAGAGTCTTTTATTATTTTAATTTTAGTTGTCGGCTATTTGCAATTAAAAGAGACGGTAAGTGTTACAGTAGAGCTACCTTCTAAAATATACCTTGATGAAGGTGTAAAATTAAAAAGAGGTATTAACTGGGCTAATAAAGAGTTCTTTCAAGTTTGGGGAAGAGGATTGGCACATGATGTATCAAACTTTACTAACAATAATATAAATAAAAAAATGGCTCTTGTAGTAAAAATGATGAGACCATCAGTTGCTTTAAAAAAAGATGAAATTATTGCTAAATATACAAAAGCAATTATTAATAACAAAATAAAACAAGAGTTTTCTGTATTAGAAGAAAAAATTGTAGATATTTCTAAATCAGAAAAACAGATGATTTATAACGGAATTGCTAAACAGATGGTAGGCAGTAAAAAAATGAAGCCTAAAGAGTGTAAGTATGCATTTACTTTAAAAATATTTAATAATGGGGTTGTTTATGTTGAAGATATTGGTACGGACTGTCTTTAGTCTTGTTTTAATTGGTTCTATATTGCTAGCCAAAGATATTCCTTTGGTTAAAAATATAGATATTTATGTTCCATACAAGGAATTTAGTGTTATTGAGTTTCCTTTTAAGATAAAAGGATATGCGTTTACGCCATTTGTTTATAAAGCTAAAGTAAAAGATAAAAAAATAGAATTGGCTCCTACTTATGCAACTCCTTCTTTGGAAAAAACGCCTTCTTCTGTTTCTGAAAAAGTCATAAGAGCAACGAAAAATAAATTGGCAGCCAAAAAACCTGCAACTCCTATTGATGTTGCCAAAGGAGATAACTTTTTTAGACTTTATCCTAAAAAAATAGGTAAAACTGAGTTATTAGTTTGGGGATACAAAGAGTACCCAATAATGATAAAGCTACATGTAACAAAAGATGTAACAAAATACGATAAACAGATAAAGTTTTTAGACTATTCGATAAAAGAGACCAAAGCAGAAAAATTTGAGTCTACTGGTCATGATAGAGTAGTGATTAAGATATCAAAAGCACTCTTTTTAAACACTCTTCCTCAAGGATATAGAAATCATTCCTTACGCAAAGAATATATTTCTAACGATTTACATGTAAGGTTGACTAAAACAATTACAGGAAAGAGATATAAAGGTGAAGAGTATATTTTAACAAACGAATCCTCAGACACAATAACTTTAGTAGCAGAAATGTTTGAAGGAAAAGGTATTTATGGAGTAACTTTTATTAATAACATATTAGTTCCTAAAAGTTCAACGAGAGTATTTATTGTAAGGGAGAGATAAAATGCAAAATTTCATAGATAAAACAAAAAATTTCTTCTTTTCTTTTATTAAAAAAGGTGAAGCTAATAAAAATATTTTAAAAACAGAAAAAAAGATTGACCCTCTTGATGCACTTTCTACGCTAGACCAAAAAAGTGAAGATATAAGAAAAAAAACTCTAAATAGAGTTGTTTATATTACTTTGTTTTTGTCTATTGGAATGTTTATTTTAACTGGCTTAGTGAAATTTGTTATCGTTATGACTGATGATTCAGAGCGAGCACCAATTGAAACGAAAACAGAAAAAATGAAACTAGAAATAAATACATTTTCTAAGTGGCAAGAGATTAAAGATCAAGAAATACATCAATTAGATGTGAGCATAAAAAATGTAGATGCCAACTTAACTCAAAAAATTAATCTTGTAAAACATGAACTAAAGCGAGACATAAATACTACAACGAATAAAATTCTTGTAAAAATTGATGATACTCAAAGAGAAAATTCAGAGCTTGTCACTTCTATTTTGGATGATATTAAAAAAGAGATAAAAAAAAGTGAAGTGAATGGTAAAAAGTATGTTAATTCAAAAACATTAACAATAGAAGAAAAAATTAAACAAATTAAAGAGAGTTCAAGAAACAATAAAAATTCAGGATTAGATTTTAGTAAATTATCTCTCCCGAAACTTCCATCAAATAAAAAATTACAAACAACTAGTGCTAACAATAAAGCCGTAGCAAAAAAAGAGATAAAGTATGAAGAAGTGGAAGAGAGTATAGTCGTTACTAATCAAATAATTGATTTTTCCACACTCGATACAAATGAAATGGAAGTATCTACTATTCCATCTTTTACTATTATGCCAGGCTTTACAAAAGCAACTATTGTAACAGGTGCAGCAGTTCCCACATTAACACAAGCACAAAATGTATCTCGTCCAGTTTGGCTCTCTTTTAGCGGTGATACTTTAATTGCTAATAATGAAACAATGAATATTGATGAATGTTTGCTTCAAGCGGCAGCTACTGGTGATTTTGCAAGTAGTATCGCAGAAATCAGATTGAGCAAAATATCTTGTTCTGCTACAGACGAAGAAGGACAAAAGTTCAAACTAATAGCTCCAGTAAAAGGTTGGGTATATAGTGAAACAGGTCAATATGGATTAAAAGGAAGATTGATCAGTAAAGAAGGAGAGCTTATAGAAAAAACTATTCCTTTAGTTGTTATTGAAGGTTTGGTTTCGGCACTAGAAAACATAGGAAGTTCTAATAATAATATTGGTGGTACAACCATTCAGCCTGGTCAAAGTTTTGCAAGTGGTGCTGCTAGTGGTTCTTCTCAAGTACTTGGAAAAATATCTGATTATTATTTGAAAATATTAGAATCTTTAAATCCAGTAATTGAGATAAAAGTTGGTCGTCAAGTTGTTGTTGCATTTGCAGGCGGAGAGAGTTTAAAATTTGAAAAGTATACACCAGTTGACGTAGCATATTTTGAAAGAGAGGATGAAAATGAGTAAAAAGATTATATTGATAGCATTCATAGCACTACTGTTCAGTGGTTGCGGTTCTAAGTTTTTTAATATTGGAGAGAATAAAGGCTACTGCGAGGAGAATGGTTGTGACTATTCCGATGCGGGAGTATGTGCAAATCCTTATGACATATTACAAAACAAAGAGAAAGCTAAGGAGCTTGCTTATGCAAGAATAGATTGTAATTGTAGTCAAAAAGGAGATTTTAATAATGAAAAATAACAAAATAAAAAACCTTATTTTACTAATAGTTCTTGGAGTTGTTTTTACAGGTTGTAATCAAAAACAACCAGAACCTATTAAAAAAATGGAAATAAAAAAAGAAAAGTTTCCCAAAATAAAATCATATGCAAAAAATAATTACCCTATCTTAAAACAAAATAATCTAGGACAAAGAGCTGTTGTTGATATGGGTATTGTTTTAAAAGCTACAATTTTAAATTACAAAGATAGACAAAATAATCTTATAGCAACTCATGATGTATTCTTTTGGGCTAAAAAGCCTGATTTTATAACTACTAATACTATTCCTAAGAAGAGAATTAACTTAGACTCCCCAGGAGTTCCTATTAACTTAAATCTAGAGGGTGTTGTAGATTTAGAAAAGAGTGTATCTCAGGAAAAAATACGCACTGAAAACAATAATGAAAGTGATAAAAAGATTTTAGAATTTTTACAAAAAGAGATGGAAAAAGGCAAATAGAATGATGACTGTAGGTAAATTAGCCAATAAATTAAAAGTTAGTTCTAGCACAATTAGAAAATGGACTGCTAGTGGACGAATATCAGCAACTACTACTGATGGTGGTCACAGAAGATATGTCTATGAAGATGTTCTAACTGCTCTTGATTCAGAAAACCCTGAATTGAAAAAAAAATGTTTAGTTTATATAAACATTAAAAATCTAAAAGAAAATAGTAATTATATGAAAATGGCTAATTTCCATGCGAAATCAAGTGATTGGATAATTATTAAAATTATTAGTGACTACACAGGAAAACTAGACAGCATGTGTGAGTTATTTGAAGAGGCTATAAATCTAATTATTACCGATAAAGTTAATAGACTAATACTTCCATATAAATCACTCCTAGGGATGCGTGGTAAGCAACAGATGCTAGAGATAATATGTAAGATTAAACGTGTAAAAATTGTTTATTTAGAGAGTAAACTCGACTATATATCTAATGATGATATAGATGAGATTTGTAAAATTAAAAATGAAGTAATTACACAGCATGAGGAGCAATAATGCAATTAGAAAATAGAAGATGGAATAGTTATATGTTTGATTTCATTAAGTTTTTTATTGTTTCTTGGTCCATGATTAATTTTTTAAATTTTTTAAATCTGAAATTTTTCTCTACAGTTTTTAATATTAATTTCCCTTTTTTACCTTTGCTTTTTAGTATATTAATAGCTATTTTGTTTGCACTATTTTTAACTTATTTTTCTTTTCAAATTCAAAAAATTTTACATGTGAAAAAAGGCGATAAAATATTTACTTTTAAATCTAGTATAAGTTTATTTATAAAAGAGCTTACCGTGTTTGAAAAAATAATGTATCTTTTTTTAAATCTTTTTATTTTAATACTTCTAGTAACACTTAGTGCAACGGCAAGTATGTATGTAAATAAGCTACTAGGTATCGAAATAAGCTTGTTTATATATCTACTTTTACTTTTTTTATCAATTAAATTTTTAATAAAACTCTTTAAATCTCAAAGATTTAGAGCGTACAAGATGGGAATAAACTTATGACTTTAGAACGTTATATTAAAAAAGAAATTAAAGGATATCTGTTATGTTTAAAATATTTTTATTTTTTATATTTGTAGCCACTCAGACTTTTGCATATGACTCTAACTATATTACGGATTTTGGTATATATGTTTATGGTGATATTCAAGCAATTCAAAACGCTTTTATTCTTGTTCAAACAATAGCACAAAGCAATATGCTGCCTTGGATATTAGCAATGATTGGGGCATTTTTTCTACCTTACTCTGCATATGAATATTTTAGAACTCAGGACTTTACTAGATTTATAGCAAATTTAACTTTTATGACTGTTAGCTTTTTAACATTAGATACTGCAAATCTTGGAGTTACTGTTCATATAGAAGATTTAAGAGTGGAAACAAGTGTTGCTGGACTTCCTGCAAAAACATATGCTAAGATTGATGATATTCCTTATCCAATTGCACTTGTAACAAGTACTGTTTCTACCATCGTTGATGGAATAAAAAGAGAATTTGAAGATGCTATTCAAATTATTAATGTATCTAACGGCTTAGATGTTAATGGTATGAGTTATGAGGGTGTTGGATTCATGGGAGGTCTTGGAGATATTTTAAAAATTACTAAAATGGCTTCTTTTAGTTTAGATTCTAATTTAAGTAAATTTGGAAGAGCATCACAAGCCTATATAAATGATTGTGTACTAAAACAAGCAATAACTATTAATCAAGATTTAATATCTGTTTTAAAAACCCCACCAAATGATATATTTAAAGCTATTTCACCAGCTAGTATTGGCTTAACTGGTGCAACTTCAACAATAACTTACAACGGCAGTACAGATACATGTGAAGCTTTTTACAATAATGAAATTAGTGCAAATTATGCAACTACTGCACAAGCACTTATCGCAAAACTAGATAAAAGTGTTGAGGGAGATTTAACTTCCAATAACTATATAAATAGTCTTAGATCAGCTGGAGCAGAAATAAATGACTCTTTCATACCATCTGACGTTGGTAAGTTTTTTGCATATGGAATGAATGTAGCAGCACTTGCTCCAATTAGTAATGCTTTTAGAAATTATTTAACAGATATAAATAGTGGTCAAGATGTTGCAAATGTCAT
>DQTE01000268.1 GCA_015662905.1 Crocinitomix sp.
CGAAATAGCCAAATATGAATTAATGTGGAAATTAATTTCATTTCTTTCTATTGCCCTAGTACCTACTACCGTAATGTATTATTTTTTTGATAACAAAGCCTTTTTTCCCTCTTTGTACGCTACTATATCTTCTCTTGGTTTATGGTTATGGCTTTATACAGAACGAGATTACTTAAAATGTAGTGCCATATATATTGTTCATAGTATATTGTTTTTAGGTGTAGAACTTATTCTAAAAACAGATATTATCCATCTCATTGAATTTTCTTGGTTTTTTGTATTTACAATTTACGGTATGCTCATTTTAGGTATTAGGTTTGGTATTTTATTGAGTTTATTATCTATGTTTTTTATAACATATTATTTGTTTTTTTGTTATGTAGATAATGTAACTTATACCCTCACTTATATAAAACCAATTAACTTAGTATCGGTAGTATTAAATTTATTATTAGGGTTGACTTTAATGGGATATTTGATTCAACAATTTAAAAAAACAAGAGCATTTGCCGATAGTCAATTTCAAAAAGCTAACAAAGATTTAACATCTAAAAATGAATTGATAAAAGCACAAGCAGAAGAAAAAACAATAATGCTTAAAGAAATTCATCACAGAGTTAAAAACAATTTACAAGTAATATCAAGCTTAGTTAGATTACAATCTTTTGAAACAGAAGACCCAAAAGCTAAAAAAATGTTTGAGGCCACTGTAAATAGAGTAGTAGCTATGGCACTTATACACGAAAAAATGTACCAAAGAGACAATTTGTCAAAAATAAATTTAGAAGACTATTTAAAATCTTTGGCTAATGACATTTTTAACAATTACGCCATCAATAAACAAATTGATTTTAGTATCAAATCAAACATAGAAGTAATTGGCAACAGAACCATTGTTCCTCTTGCTTTAATCTTTAACGAGTTAATATCTAACTCTATAAAATACGCCTTTAATACTATGCAAAACGGACAAATAACGGTGCATATTTTTAAATTTTCTGAAGACATATTTGTAGTTAAGTATAGTGACAACGGAAAATGGCTCAATCCATCAAAATCATCTTTTGGACTTGAACTTATTGAAACTTTTACAGAACAATTAGATGGCGAAATGACAAGAATAATAAATGAAAGCGGAACCTTTTACACCTTTAAATTAAAAAATATAGAATAAAACTTCAGTATTTTTGAGCCTCTGAGGTAAAAAACACAATCAGTAATTTATTTGCTTTCAAAAAAATAACCTATAAATTCCTCTAAACTCTCATTGACTGTATCAACGTCAATTAAACAATTTATTTTATAAGTACCAATATCAGTCAGCAAAGTAAAATTATAAAAGGAATTAGTATTTTTTTTGTCATACTTCATTAAAAGTAACAAAGTGTCAATATCATTGTCAGTTATTGGGGTAAAATCATAAATAAAGCTAATGGAGTTGTAGATTTCTTTATATATATTGACCTCAATATATTTCAACTTGTAAGACAGATAGGTCTCAAAAATCATTCCCAATGCAACCGCATAACCGTGCGGAATTATCACTTGTTTATTTAAAAATAAACCTTCATAGGCGTGTCCAAAAGTATGCCCAAAATTTAAAGATTTTCTAATGTCTTTTTCAAAAGGGTCAGCTTTAACAATTTGATGCTTAATTAAAACAGAATCATAAATAAAAGATGAAATACCGTTCACGGAAAAGTTTTTCAATTTAATCAAATTATGCCAATGTTTTTTATCATTAATTAAACCGTGTTTCAGCATTTCAGCAAATCCAGATTTTAACTCAACTTCATTTAAAGTATTCAAATACTTGTAGTCAATAAATACATAGTTTGCATTACTAAAAGAGCCAATTAAATTTTTTTTATCCCCTAAATTAACACCTGTTTTCCCACCAATAGAAGCATCTACCTGAGCAAGTAGGGTAGTGGGTATGTTAATGAATTGAACCCCCCTTTTAAACGTTGACGCTACAAAACCACCAAAATCAGTAATAACCCCACCACCAAAATTTATAATCAAATCCCCTCTGTTGAATTTGTACTCAGCTAAAGTTTCCCAAACCTGATAACAAATTTCAATACCCTTGGTGTCCTCACCACTTGGCAATTGAATAACTTCAGCGTTGTGTAATAATGTAGTGGAAGTAATTAAATCTTCAAACCATAAATTGTAAACATTTTCATCAGTAATAATAGCAATCTTACAATCGTTATATTCTTTTTCAAGAATGGCATCTAAGTCAAAATTTAATTGGTTGCCAAACAGTAGTTTACTATTAAAGTGGTTAATCTTTTTTACCATAGTTTGACAAAGATAAAAGAAAACAATCACAATCTAATACCAATTTAAATTCAAAATGACTGATACCTTAAATCCGTAAGTATGTTCATTGCGAAATGCAAAGCAGTCATAAATACCTTAAAAATTAAATAAAAATTTGTGCATAAAGTCAAAATGTACGTCAATATTGGTGTAGCGTAGGATTGAGACACCCAAACATAGCATTATTATCTGCCTGTACAAACGCAGACAGGTGGCGCGTATTCACCTTAGAAATCATCAGGTTTCGTTTCTACGAGTAAAAAGCTTATTCTTCTCGGATAATGGAAAAGTGTTATGTTTTTTCTCTAATGCACCGTTAACGATTAGCATACGAAAAGTA
>DQTE01000137.1 GCA_015662905.1 Crocinitomix sp.
ATCTTTTAAAACGTATTTTCAACACATTCCTTTATTGTTTCAAAAATTTGTTAGCCCTATTGATAGCATTTATTACAGTAGTGCAACAATCAAACTCCTTATTCAAATTATGTTTATTTATCTTTTATCTGCCTTAATAAGTAAATCAACATTTAATTTAAAATTATTGATTGTAGCTGTCTTACTAACACCTTTGTTTCAAACTTATGGTTACCATATTTATATGGGGATTATTGATAATTCTATTACATATACCTTTTTTTACGCATTGCCTTTATTGATATTACTTTTTTTCTTGTCTAATTTTTATTCCTGTACCAATAATAGTCACATTAAAATAAGTACAAGAAGAAAAGTGGTATTAGCATTACTAACAATTATACTACCTTTTAGTGGTCCTTTAATTTCACCTATGATTTTAATAATCATGCTGTTACTTTTGTTGTTTTATTTGGTAAAACACTTTAAGAACAATGGTCACCATTACAAGTTAAAACCCTTTTTTAGTCATATTTCTAAAGATATTTTATTGTTTTTTATACCAATTAGTATTTTAAGTATTTACTCTTTGTTTTTAGGTACTTATAATTCAACCTTTCAAAGCGAATACACTCCTCTTATTGAACGTTATTTTAAATTACCTTTGGGTATTTACTATCAACTTACTCAAAAGTTAGGACTTCCAATTTTATTTTTAATGATTGCTTCTAACATTTTTATCATTAAAAAATACTACAATAGTAAAAACGGGCAAAAGATTGTAAGTGATTTAAAATGGATTGGTCTTTTTTCTTTATTATACATCTTGCTTTTACCATTTGGGGGCTATAGACCATATCGCTCTAATATTTTACGTTACGACACTATAATGCCAATAACAATTGGTTTATTTTATGTTTATGGAGCATCAACTTTTTTTATTCTTAAAAATATAAATAAAAATAAGTATGCTTATTATATTATAGTTTTTACATTTTTATTAATTTTTACATATGCAGATATATCAAGTTTGGATGAAAATAAATGTGAGAAACAAGCTTTAATAACCATATCAAATTCCGACAAACCTATTGTTTTACTTAAAGAAAATTGTAATGTTATTTCTTGGAAACCTTTTACAGATTTCAACGATTCTAAATTAAATGCCAAACTACTAAAAATGTGGAACATTACAGATGACCTAAAGCTATATTATTGCTCTGATTAAGTAGTATCAAACCCTGAAATGTATTTTTTAGTGTTTAATATCTCATCTATTTGGGTTTTGTTGTACTGATTAAATTTAGCTACTATCTCAATGGTATTGTCAGATTTTAATTTTTGAATAATTCCTAGTTTTAAGGATTCAATCATTGCAGTCATTTTGTAGTCGGCATCATCAAGCCATAACAATAACGCATTTTTTTGTTGAATAGCCAAAACACTTTCTAGTAGTATTTGAACTTTGTCTTGATACTCTTTTTTCCAAAATAACTGGTCAACAGCTAAAAATTTAAAGCTTTTAGGATTTATGATTCTTCTGATAAAAGGTATGTAAGGTAAAACCTTTACAATTATTTTTCCTTTTATCCCTGGCAATTCGTCAATACGCCAATGCACATTATACGTTTGAACTCCTGCAACTATTTTACCATTGTGTTTATACACAAAATAATCATTGTGCTTAAATAAATGAACATTAGAATAAAAAGCGTGGTCTTTATAAAAATCGAGCAACTGTTGTTTAACCAACGATTGTTCTTTGGGTTGGATTCTTTTTACATTTTTATGTTGTATGGGATAAAATCTACTAAAACCGTATGTTCTAAAATATCCTATGGTTTCAAATCCAAAACGTTTCCCCATATTAAAAGACCTTTGGTTTTCGGGGTCTATGTACGCCCAAAATAAAGATGGATTATATTCTGGTTGTTCAACGTTAAAATTTGATGTGCTAAATAATATTTTTAGGTATTCATCAAAAAACGAATGCCCTTTTTTAGGATGAGATTTATAGTGAGATTTTAGACGACTTTGTAAACTGCTTTTAAAAGCAAAGTACCTGATATAAAAACTATCAATTGGTTGTTTTCTAATATATATTGGACGTTTACAAATTGTTACATTTGCTATGGCTTTGTGATTTTTTTGTAAATAAATAAATTTTGGTTGGTGCAAAGTATGAATTTTATTTTTTGTGTGTAAATGGCTATATTTTGCGCCATTTGTCCCTATGGTAATGTCAGACAATAAGTCAACAACTGTTTTTGGGGCAGTAGCCGACTGTTTGACAAATTTACTTAGATAATGTAACATTTTAAAAATCTGTGTATTGATTCCATATTCTGGATTTCAACCCTACCATTACATAATGATTGTTTTTAGTGCCTAATGGATTGATTTCAAATCTATAATTGTATTGCGCAATTAAATAAAGGTTAATTTTAGGCGCTATGGTGTACTCATAAATAAGTTGATTGTTAAACACATTTGTTTTTAAACCTTGCATAATAGTATGGTCATACTCCCCTGCTCTATCGGCATAGGAATGAAAGATGTTTTGACCGTAATTTACTACAGAAGTATCTATGCCGTAACCTGAGTACACCATTTTGTTTGTAATTTGATGTTTTCCTTTACGGTAAGATAAAACATTCAATGCTTCATAAAAATTAGCACCAATTGGATGTGCCATAGGGCTATTCATTTGACCATAATTTTGTGCTGAAAATTTATGAGAATAAGTAAATGGTCTTACAAAATTAAATTCGGTTTGAAAATACAAATTATCTAATATAAAATCTTTAGCTTTAAATCCTACTTGCATACCGTATTTGTTTGCCCACCATCTGCTACGCGCCTTTAATTCTGACAATAAAAACTCGTCTAAAATCAATTGATAATAAATTAAACCACCACTGTATGGTTTATAGCTTAAATTTAATCCCATCAATACATTATCTGCCGACCCTATTGAGTACTCCACAGGTCTGTAAAACACCACTGGATTTAGGTAGTTTAAATCAAACCCTCTGTTTGATAAAGTGTCTTTACCACCAATCACCACGGTTTCAAATATAGATAGGTTGAAATCTTTTGTAATGTTCCAACTTAAATAATGAGTTGCAGAGTATTTTAATTTAGCGGGTTTTATTTGGTCTAATGGCTCATAAATGTCTCTCCATACTTGATACAGGTTAACGTATTTTATACCTGCAAATGAGGTTTCTATTTTAAAAAACGGAACAGAGGTTGAATTGTCAGATAGCAATAAAGAACGGTAACCATCTCCAAAGAAATTTTTTCCATACCCTCCCATAAACGTAAAGAATTTTTTTGTTTTATATACCATTAAAAATTCTGAGTTAAGAAAATTATTTTTACTCAACTCTTGACTTGCACTTGGATAAACGGAAGAAAAAGAAGTTATGGAATCTGTAACATAATCAGATTGAACATTAAACGGCAACAACTTACCCGTTACATAAAAGTTTTTTGTTGTAAAATCTACCCCTAAACCTAAACCTGCAGTATAAGTAAATTGGTTTATATTGTCATAACCTGAGGATAAATTGGTAAGCGGATAAATTTTGAACATTGTATGTTGTTCACCTATATTATTTCCTTTAAAGTTTACATTTAAACTGTACTTTGATTGAAAATCCGCTACATTAACGCTAACAACATAAGGTTTTACAGAACTGTGAAAATTATTATATTTTTGTTTGGAAGAATAATGAAACACCTCAGCAAGCGTATCATTTCTGTAATGTAAATCAGCTATTTTTATTTGAGCTATTGATGATAAATTAATTAACAGCGTAAAAATTAAAAAAATGATATGTTTAACTTTAAAAATCATTTCTTTTTAAAAGTTGCAAACCAAATAAAAGCAATAGAAACTAAAGTGCAAAGCGCAAAAGTTAATGTGCCAAAGTCACTAGGGGAAAAAATGGCACAAGCAATAATCACTAAATTATAAAAATAAATAATTGAAACCACTTTTTTGTGCCCATAACCTTTCTCTTGTAACCTATGGTGCAAATGTGTTCTATCTGCTTCAAAAGGTGATTTGCCTTTAATAGTTCTAGTAATAAACACCCTTAAAGTATCCATTAATGGATAGGCCAAAATAGCCATAGC
>DQTE01000311.1 GCA_015662905.1 Crocinitomix sp.
CGTAAACTAGCCGTTATTATTTGGAATATGCTATCAAAAGGAGAAGATTACAAACCACCAACAGAATATTTATTTTTAGATCAAAAAAGAAAATTAAAATAGTCAACCGAATTAAAAAAAATATCACTAAATTTGGAATTCAACCAGAGGACATTGGTTTTATAACTACCTGATATTAAGCAAGTAAAACTTGACGTTAGTTGGAAGTAATTTGGAACTGGAATAGAAGACAAATTAGAAATTCTACAAGACATTTTTTTGGTAAAAGACCAAGAAATCATTAAGACATGTAAAACATAGTTTAGTTAGTAAAGAGAGCCGTCTATCAAATTTTTGGATAGGTGGCTCATCTTTTATATCTAGTAAATATGCAAAGGGTTTTTCGTTAAAAAATCAAAAAAAGTGCCTAAGGTTGGTATAGCACAGTTGTAATAAGATGAATAGAGTAAAGATTTACCATCTCAATTTTAAATTAAATAAAATTTGCATAATAGAATAATTGTTTTTATATTTGAAACATAAATTAACTAAAACCAAAAAATGATGAAAAAAAGTTTTTTAAATTTAAGAAAATTAGGACTAATCGTAGTGGCTGCATCAACAATGGCAATGTATAGTTGTGGTGGAGCTGAAGAGCATGCTGAAGACGCAGAAGAACAAGTTGAAAATGCGGTAGAAGGAGTAAATGATGCAATGAAGTGTGAAGAAGGTAAGTGTGGAGATGGTGCTACTGAAGGAGAGCACAAATGTGAAGAGGGTAAATGTGGAGATGGTGCCGTTGAAGGAGAGCACAAATGCGACCACGGTGAATAATTGATTAAATAAGCAAAGTTAAAACTCGTCTGTTTTTACAGACGGGTTTTTTTATGTATTTTTGAGAAAAAATTGAAAAAAAAAACGTTGCATACAGAGGAGTCATTACTGAACAATATTGACAAATGGGTAACCAATCGCCGTAAGTTTATAAAAACAGTTGGCATTGTGGCAGTATATAGCCAAATTGCTAAGTTACAGTCTTGCCATAGTTCTAATAAAACTGTTTACGTTGCCAATGATTACCTTACAGCCAAACAAGCAGAAATTATTCAAAAAACACAAGATGTTTTATTTCCAAATGATGGCAACGGTCCTTCGGTAACAGATATTAATGCTTACGGTCATTTTCTTTGGGTGTTTTCAGATAAAAGAAAAAAACAAAATGAAAAAGAATATTTACTCAATGGTATAGATTGGACAGAGGAAACAGCCATAGAAAATTATCAAAAATCATTTCATCAACTAACGGATAAAGAAATACATCAACTAGTTGATTTTATTGCTAATACAAATTGGGGTAAAGACTGGTTATCAACGGTATTAACCCTGATTTTTGAAGCTCTAGCCATTGATTCAATATACAATGTCAATAAAAACAATGTTGGGTGGACATGGTTACAGCATCAAAACGGTAGTCCACGCCCAACAGATGATATAACGTACACTAAAATTTTTAAAACCATTGGAGCAGAATAATATAAAATATGATATATGTGTTGTAGGTAGTGGAGCAGGAGCTGGACCTATAATTTATGAACTTTCAAAAGCTGGGTTTAAAGTAGTTGTTTTAGAAAAAGGACCGTGGATTAAAACCGAACACTTTTCTAAAGATGAATTAGTAGCGTGCAGAAGAAATGTATATTCTCCAAACAAAAAAGATGAATTTCATGTTATTGAAAGTAAAAACCATAAAGGAGAATGGGTGAGTAAAGCTACTAGAGATTCTAGTAAAGATTATTGGAATGGAAATATGGTTGGAGGCTCATCTAACTTAATGAGTGCTTATTTTCACAGAATGAAACCTGTTGATTTTAAACTATTATCAACTTATGGTAAAATAGAAGGTGCAAATATTGTCGATTGGCCTATTACTTACAACGACTTAGAACCTTTTTATGCAAAGGTAGAAAAAGTAGTAGGGGTTTCAGGAGAAGTAAGACCACATTCTACACAAGAACCACGATCTACAGAAGATTTTCCATATCCGCCTTTAAAAACAAACATTATATCTCAGTGGATTGATGAAGCGGGTAAACAAGAGGGTTACAAAATGGTTCATGGCGCCAGAGGAATTATTTCAATACCAAATGAAGATAGAAATAGCTGTTATTATTCTGGATATTGTGGTAGCTATGGTTGTTCATCAGACGCTAAAAGTAGTAGCAGAGTAGCACTACTTAATAAAGCATTAAAAACGGGAAATTGCACAATTATACCTAACGCTAAAGTTTATCATTTAAAAACAGATGGTAACCATAAAATTATTGAGGCACAGTATTATCTAAACAATCAAAAAAAAAGTGTTAAAGCAGGTACATTTGTAGTGGCTTGTCAAGCAATTGAAACAGTGCGTCTTTTACTAATGTCAAAAAATAAAGACACCCCTAACGGTATTGGAAATGAGAATAGACTTGTTGGTAAAAACCTTATTTTCTCAGCAGGAGGCATTGGGGGTGGAAATCTTTATTTTAAAGATTTTGATGAAGAAACGGATAAGGAACTAAAAAAACAAGGTTTATTTGTCAATAGAGCCATACAACATTGGTATGAAATTGATGAAAAAGAAGCTAAAGCAATAGGGTTTAACCAAAAAATTAAAGGGGGAACAGTAGATTTTTTATTTGAACACTCTAACCCTATGCCAAAACTTATTCGTTCAAAATGGCAAGGCAGCAAACTGTTATATGGTAGCGAACTTAAAAATAAAATCAAAAAATATTTTACTGAGCAACGTAGAATTAAATTTGAGATTTTCAATGATTGGTTACCAACAGATGACTGTTTTGTAACACTAGATGATAAAGAAGTTGATAAGTGGGGAGACCCCGTAGCAAAAATAAGAATAGGTTATCATCCACACGATTTAAAAGTGGCTAAATTATTAGCAAAAAAAGGAGAAAAAATACTAGAAATTATAGGTGCTAAAAACATTAGTACAGGAATAAGTGGTGCCCCTTCACCCAACCTAGTTGTTGGAGGATGTAGATTTGGAACAGACCCTCGCTCCTCTGTTTTAGACTCTAATTGTAAAGTACATTCAATAAACAATCTTTATATTACAGACGGTAGCTTTATACCAACAGGCGGTTCAGTGCCTTACACTTGGACAATTTATGCTAATTCTTTCCGAATTTCGCATCATCTTTTAAAGATATTAAAGTAAACTTGTTAAAAAAAAGTAATTTTTTTTTGCTCACTAGATAATAAATATATAAACTTGCAAAAAAATATTAATACAAACAATTATGAAAAGAATATTAGGAGTTTTTGCATTAAGTATGTTAACATTAACAACTAGTGCACAGGATGATGCTACAAATCCTTCAAATTGGAAATTTAAAGCCATTGGAGCTTTAACGGGGACACAAGCAAACTTTAAAAACTGGAACGCAGGTGGGCAAAACACTTTATCTTGGATAGCACTTTTTGATGCTAACGCTAATTGGAAAAAAGATAAATGGAGTTGGATGAATGGAATGAATTTGGCTTATGGTAAAAACAGAATATTAACAAACCCTTGGGCAAAAACAGATGATATCATAGCTATAAACTCTAAAGTTGGTTATTCAATAACAAAAGATTGGAGTGCCGCATTATTAGCAGATTTTAAAACACAATTTGATTTTGGTTATGATGCAGATAATATTTTTAGATCAAAATTTATGGCACCTGGTTATTTAGTGTTAGCACTAGGGTTTGATTACAAACCAAATGACAAGTTTACTATGTTAGTTGCACCAGTTACAGGGAAGATAACTTTTGTAAATGATTTTACCTTAGCTCAAGCGGGCGCTTATGGTGTAGATCCAACGAGTGATATTTTGAGTAATGGGTTTGGTTTAAGAAAAGAGTTTGGGGGATTTTTAAGATTTACCTATTCTGATGAGGTAATGCAAAATGTTACATTTAAAGGGAGGTTAGAGTTGTTTTCTAATTACTTTAATAATCCACAAAATATTGATGTAAATCTACAAACACTATTTAATTTTAAAATTAATAAATGGTTACAAGCATCTTGGTCGTTAAATCTAATTTATGATGATGATATAGACATAACGGTTAAAGATGAAAACAATAACGTAATTGGTTTTGGTCCAAGAGCACAAATTAAAAATGTATTAAGCTTAGGTTTGTCTTATACGTTTTTAGAAAAGTAATAAATTTATATCTATCCTATTAAAATTATCCCCAATCTTTTTCGGTTGGGGATTTTTTATTTAGTGATTGGTCTATAATAGGTGGGTTTAAGGTGTTACTTTGAGTGAGTTTTTAATTTTGATGTATTTATTAACAGACACGATTTTAGCTTAAATTTAGAGCATAAGTCAAAAAAAAAATTTTTTTTTATACCTAAAAGTAATTAATATAAAAAATATTTGTAATATTGTGCTGTTAGTTCATGGCAAAAGAATCATACTTCTCAAAAAAGTAATCTTTTGTATTAAAATTAAATCAGAATTATACTTAAACAAAACACTTAATACTAATCATCTTATTTATAAATTTATATGACAACTGCTGAGTTAAAAGCAAAAAAAGTTGGTGAATTAAAAGAAATTGCCAAAGCATTAGGAATTCAAGGTACAACAACCCTTAAAAAAAGTGAATTGATTGAAGTTATTTCAAGTCAATCACAGCCAAAAACAGAACAAATTGAAATTTTTGATGATAATGTAAATGAAAAACCGCATAAACCAAAACGTAAGAGAATCAAGAGAGTAGTTGAGCAAGAAAAAAAGGTAGAAGCAGAGCCAAGAAATGTTCCGAAAGACGAAAAGGTAAGTGAAGAAGAATCTAATACTAAACCAGAGGCTAAATTACCAAAAGAAGACGAACAAAAACCTCAATCAAGACACGACAACAGTAAAGCAAATAGAAACAATCCAAATTATAAAGGAAACAAAAATAATAACTCACAGCAAACCAATCCTAATAATTCAGATCAGAAAAATAATACTAACAACCATCAAAACAGAAATAAAAAAAGACAAAACCAAGAGGATTATTATGGTTTTAACTTTGATGGAATTATAGTTTCAGAAGGCGTGTTGGATATGATGCAAGACGGATATGGTTTTTTAAGATCGTCTGATTACAATTACCAACCATCTCCAGATGATATTTACGTACCTCATCATCAAATTAAGTTATATGGTTTAAAAACAGGTGATACCATCAGAGGAACAGTTAGGCCACCTAAAGAAGGTGAAAAGTATTTCCCATTAATAAAAATTGAAAGTGTAAATGGTAAAGAACCAAGTGCAGTTAGAGACAGAGTACCTTTTGAATATTTAACACCTTTGTTTCCTGATGAAAAATTAAAATTAACAGGGCATAAAAAAGAAACTATGTCAACCAGAGTGATGGACTTGTTCTCGCCTATAGGAAAAGGACAAAGAGGAATGATAGTAGCCCAGCCTAAAACTGGTAAGACAGTTCTACTCAAAGATGTTGCAAATGCAATAGCCGCTAATCATCCTGAAGTGTACCTAATTATACTTTTAATTGATGAAAGGCCAGAGGAGGTAACAGATATGGCCCGTTCAGTAAACGCAGAGGTTGTTGCCTCTACTTTTGATCAACCTGCTGATAAACACGTTAAGTTAGCAAACATTGTTTTAGAAAAATCTAAACGAATGGTTGAATCAGGACATGATGTTGTGATTCTTTTAGATTCAATAACAAGACTAGCACGCGCTTACAATACTGTTCAACCAGCATCAGGAAAAGTATTGTCCGGTGGAGTTGATGCTAACGCTTTACACAAACCTAAACGATTCTTTGGAGCAGCACGTAAAATAGAAAATGGAGGATCATTAACAATTATTGCTACTGCTCTAACCGAAACAGGTTCTAAAATGGATGAGGTTATTTTTGAAGAATTTAAAGGAACAGGAAATATGGAGTTACAATTAGATAGAAAAATAGCAAATAGACGTATTTATCCAGCAATTGACATTACAGCTTCAGGTACAAGGCGTGAAGATTTATTAATGAGTAAAGAAGCCTTACAACGTATTTGGATTTTACGTAAATATCTTGCAGATATGAATCCTGTTGAGGCTATAGAATTTATTAAAGATAGAATGCAAAACACTATGTCTAATGAAGAGTTTTTAGTGTCTATGAATGGATAATAACATAGAATGATTTATAGCAATCAATGATATATAAACAATTCCGTCCTAAATAAATTTTAAGACATAGCAAAAGTATTGATTTTGCTATAAACTGTGTTGTCAAAGTCATTAAATTAAAAA
>DQTE01000178.1 GCA_015662905.1 Crocinitomix sp.
CAGAAGAAAAAGACAGTGATTCAACTGATATTAGTATAGACTTAACTGAGGAGGTTCAAACTGAAACAGAGGAAGTATCTAGTGAGTTGTCTTTGGGAGATGTTGAAGAAAAAGACTCTTTAAAAACAGAGGAAACGGTTTCAGATTCTTTAACTGACGAACAACAAAGACAACTGGCACCAATTAGAACTTATTTAGTACCGTTGTTTCAATATGGAGAAGATAATCAACCTGTAGGTTTTCAACCAGGTGCTACTGTTGGATATGCAAGAGTTAGGGATACCTCTATTTTAAATAGTAGATTAAATCACCCTGTGTTTAAAGAAAATCTACCAGAAGATTTAACTTTAATGTGGGCTGCTAAAGAAATTTTAGATGAGGATAAAAATGAGACTGGACTATTATACTTATATGCAATTAAAACACCTCCTACAGGTGCTCCTGTATCGGGAGAGGATATAGATAATTCTTATGTAAGAAATGAATTTGGTAAAAATAGTGTAGTCATGAAAATGACAGCAACTGGTTCAGAAAAATGGGGTGAATTAACCGCTAAAAACCTTGAAAAACAAGTCGCTATAACTATGGATAACCTAGTGTTTTCTGCTCCAGTTGTACAAGAAAAAATGAGTGATAATGCTAGTATAACAGGTGGGTTTTCGGTTGAAGAGGCTAAAGATTTATCAGGATTGTTGAACGCTGGATCTTTACCAGCACCTGCCAAAATTGTAGATGAAACTTCTGTAGGTCCAACATTAGGAGAAGAAAATATTACTTCAGGATTTTGGTCTTTTGTGTTTGCAATTGTATTGGTACTAATCTATATGGTATTTTACTATGGTAAAGCTGGAATTGTTGCAGACATAGCGCTTGTTGTTAACATGTTTTTATTAGTTGGAGCACTTGCTTCTTTTGGCGCAATTTTAACATTACCCGGTATTGCAGGGATTGTACTAACTATAGGTATGTCTGTTGATGCAAACGTGCTAATTTTTGAAAGAATTAGAGAAGAGTTACGAAATGGTAAAAATGCTAAATCAGCATTGGATGAAGGATTTAAAAAAGCCATGGCTGCCATATTAGATGCTAACATAACAACATTATTAACAGGTATTGTTCTATTGGTATTTGGTTCAGGACCAATTAAGGGGTTCGCCATGACATTAATCATTGGTATTTTTACTTCATTCTTTTCTGCTGTAGTAGTTTCAAGATTAATTTTTGCTTACTTGGCGGATAAAAATCACACATTTGAATTTTCTACTAAAATTACAAAAAAATGGTTTGTTAATTCAAATATTGCTTTTGTAACCAAACGAAAAATATTTTATGCCATTTCATTATTAATAATAATTGCAGGTTTTATCTCTTTAATGACAAGAGGTTTAGACAAAGGTGTAGATTTTACAGGTGGGCGTTCTTACATTGTAAAATTTGAAAACCAAGTTGATATTAAAAATATTAAATCGGAATTAACCCCAATATTTGATGGCGCACCTGTTGTTAAAACAGTAGGAAATACCTATACAGCTGCTATTACTACTAAGTATAAGATATCTGATAATTCTGATGATGTAAACAATGAAGTTGAAAACAAACTAAAAGATGGCCTAAAAACATTTGGTGAATTTGAAATCATTTCAAATCAGATGATTGCACCTACAATTTCAAGAGATTTAAAATCTAAATCTTTTTACGCTGTAATTTTTGCCCTAATTATAATTTTCTTATACATCTTATTTAGATTTAGAAAATGGCAATTTGGTTTAGGTGCTTTGGTAGCTATGGCACATGATGTTTTAATCGTGTTAGGTTTATTCTCAATACTTCATGGTTGGATTGGTTTCTCATTAGAAATAGACCAAGCCTTTATCGCAGCTATTTTAACTGTTGTTGGATATTCAATAAATGATACAGTAGTTGTATTTGATAGAATTAGAGAATACTTGAAGTTGCATCCGTTTAGGGATAGAAAAGATGTAATTAATACGGCATTAAACTCAACCCTTAGTAGAACTGTAAACACCTCTGTATCTACCTTTATTGTATTGTTAATTATTTTCCTTTTTGGTGGTGATGCAATTAAAGGGTTTACTTTTGCATTAATGGTAGGGGTTATAGTTGGTACTTACTCTTCTTTATTTATTGCAACACCATTAGTAATAGATTTAGAAAAAGATAAGGAAGATAAAAAATAGGCTATTAAAACTATAGTTTTGTATTCTAAAATAAAAAAGCTCTTGGTTAACTAAACTAAGAGCTTTTTTATTTAACTTTGCTTGTTGAAATGACACAATATACTATTATATTATTTTTAAACGATTTTGGCACTTGGGAATTGATGCTAGTAATGTTTGTTGTTCTTATTTTATTTGGCGGTAAAGGTTTACCGTCAATTGCAAAAACCCTTGGAAAAGGAATGCGTGAAGTTAAAACAGCTACAGATGAAATAAAAAGAGAGATTCATGAATCTGCAACAAAAATAAAAAAAGAAATTAACATTTCAGAAATAGATAATCCATTAGACAAAATCAAAAAACCATTAGATTCATTACAGAATCCAATTAAAGAAATAGGAAAATCAATTATGGATACTGATTCTAAAACAAAACCCGTTAAAATTCCTCCTAAAAAATAATTATAAATGGCGGTATATTTAATATTAGTTTTAGGATTAGCCACTTTAATTGTTGGAGGCGAATTTTTAGTAAAGGGTGCAATCGGAATCGCTAAGCATTTTCATATTTCTACTTTAGTCATTGGAATGACTGTTATTTCTTTTGGAACATCTGCACCTGAATTAATTGTAAGTATTAAAGCTGCTTTAAGTGGAAACCCTGAAATAGCCATAGGAAACGTTGTAGGTTCTAATATTGCTAATATAGCCTTAGTTTTAGGTATTACAGTAATGATTTTTCCAATTGTAGTTGATAGAAACTCTAAAGTTCTAGATTGGCCAATGATGATGTTGTCTTCCATTTTATTCTTTGTTTTCTCTATATACTTTGGTGCTAACTATACCATTACTCGTATAGAAGGAGCTATTTTATTTGGTTTGTTAGTAGGCTTTATATATTACTTAATTTCTAATTCTCGTAAAAAAAATAAGCAATCTATTGCAGAATCTGATTTAGAAATTGAAAAAGTTGACAGTAATGTATGGAAATCGATATTGTATTTAACAATAGGATTAGTTGGACTATATTTCGGAGCTGATTGGCTGTTAAATAGTGCTGTAGAAATTGCCATTAGTTTAGGCATGAGTAAATCAGTTGTCGGTCTGACTATTGTAGCATTTGGAACATCCGTACCAGAATTAGTTACTAGTGCTGTGGCGGCTTTCAAAAAAGAAACAGATATCTCTATAGGAAACTTAATTGGTTCAAACATTTTTAACATTATGGCAGTTATTGGCATTACTGCTATGGTTAGACCCATTAATGTTGATAGTAAAGTTATAAGTAATGACATGCTTTGGATGTTAATCATTTCTTTTATGTTATTACCCTTAATGCTTATAGGTAAAAAACTAGGCAGAGGTAAAGGATTTATTTTGTTTGCTACCTATGTTGTTTATATTCTCTTAATTTTATTGGCTCACAAATAAAAATTTACTCTCTTTATTATTTGTATAAACATTCAAATAAACCAATTTAAAGCTAATTCATAGCCTTTTAAACCAAATCCAAGAATACTACCGGAGCAAACAGGTGAAATTAAGGATTCATGCCTAAAACTTTCTCTATTCGAAATATTAGATATATGCACTTCAATAACTGGTATATTAGTAGATTTAATAGCGTCTCTTATCGCAACAGATGTGTGTGTATACCCCCCTGCATTTAATACAATTCCCGAATATTTATTGTTCAGATTTTGAATTTGTGTAACTAACTCTCCTTCATAATTAGTTTGAAGATAATTAAGCCTTAGTTGGGGGAATTTTTGCTCTAAATCCACATAATAATCTTTAAAACTTTTCACCCCATAAGTTTCAGGCTCTCTTTTTCCTACTAAATTTAGGTTTGGACCATTTAAAATTAAAATTTGCTTTGCATTCATATTGGGATAAATATAAGAAGGATTATCAAAACTATTTAAAAATTGAAAAAAGTTTATCAAAAAATAGTGTTGATGCCTACATGAGAGATTTTGAAAAGTTATCTGTTTTTTTCTCTGAAATTCAACCTAAAAAACCTGAATTAATAACTCTGTATGATTTACAACAAATGGTAAATTGGATTGCAGATTTAGGAATTTCAGCTCGTTCGCAAGCAAGAATCATCTCTGGGATTAGAAATTTTTATACTTATTTAATAATTGAAGATATCATACTTGATGACCCAACAGAACTATTAGAACTTCCTAAACTTGGAAAAAAATTACCTGAATTTTTAAGCATAGAAGAAATTGACGCTTTAAAAAATGCAGTAGATGTTTCCAAAAATGAAGGACACCGAAATAGAGCTATTATTGAGACTTTATATAGTTGTGGATTAAGAGTTTCTGAACTCATCAATATTCAAATAACCAATATTTATTTTGATGAAGGATTTATAAGGGTAATAGGTAAAGGAAATAAAGAACGCTTAGTTCCCATTAGTCCTTATTTTGAAAAAGAAATAAAGTTGTATCTGCCACAAAGATTAAATCAAGAAGCAAAAGCTGGACATGAAGATTTTTTATTTTTAAACCGTAGAGGCAAACAGTTAACAAGGGTGATGATTTTTACCATTGTTAAAAACCTTGCGAAAAAAATAAATTTAGCAAAAAATATAAGCCCACACACTTTTAGACATTCGTTCGCCACTCATTTAGTAGAAGGTGGAGCAAACCTAAGGGCTGTACAGGAAATGCTTGGTCATGAATCAATCAGTACTACTGAAATTTACACCCATTTAAGTGACGATTATTTAAGAGAAGCTATACTTTCTTTCCATCCTAGAAACAACCAAATTAACAAATAATACGTTGTAATGTTAAACTAATGTTAAATTTTTATTTACATTTATTGCATGAAAAACATTTTCTCATTATTTATTTTATTAATTTATTATAATCATTTGTTATTTGCACAATGTGTAAATGGTGTTGGGCCCACATCAACAATAGATTCAAATGTCGAATCCGTAACTCTAATAGGTGATGTTGGTTCAATTAATTATGTAGGTTGTCCCGGTATAATTGGTATAGAAGATCAAACATCATTATCAACAACATTGGCAGCAGGGGGAAGCTATACAATTAGTGTCCAATTTGGCACCTGCGGAGGTAATTATTCTGGCTTAGGTGAAGTTTGGATAGATTTTAATGGAAACCAAACTTTTGAGCCCACAGAGTCTTTAGGAACTTGGTCAGGAATACCTCCAACAAGTATTAGCGTATTTTCATTTATTGTACCAAGTACAGTTACAAATTTACCTGTTAAGCTTAGGGTGATGCAAAAAGAAGGTAGTGGTTCATTGCCATTGGATCCTTGTGCAAGTTTTACTTGGGGTTCAGTTGTTGATTTTACAATTAATTTTACAGGTGGTATAGATTGCTCTACTTATATTGGAAACAACGAAACAGACCCTATCATAGTTAATAATTTACCCTATGCTGACAATCATAACAATTCTGTTTGCTACAGTAACGACAATCCTGTATATAATTCTGCAGATGTTTATTATTTAGTTACACCAACAAATGGTACACAACAAATCACTGCTTCTTTATGTGGTTCAAATTTTGACACTTACATTAGCGCTTATGATACTCAGGGGAATAATCTTGCATTTAATGATGACTTTTGTGGTCCTCAATCTGAAATAACTATTGATGTTCAAAATTTAGATTCTGTATATATTATTGTTGAAGGTTGGGGATTAGAAACAGGAGATTACATTTTAAACATTTACGAAAACACTTCAAGTATAACGTCTATTATACAAAACACTAATATATCATTACACCCTAATCCTGCTCAACATAGTTTTATTATAAACGGAGTTAATGACGCTGATGTATCTATATCTATTTACAATGTAAATGGAAAAACTGTTAAACGAATTTTTAATTACAAAGGAAACGAAATCATTATAGATTCTTTACCTAATGGTATTTATTTTGTAGAAATAATGATAGAAAATATAATATTTACTAAAAAACTAATCATTCAATAGTTATGAAAATATTAATTTTAAGTATATTTATCTTTTCTGCTCAAGCAAGTTTTGGCTTCGCAGGATGGACTCAAAAAGCTAATTTTCCTAATCTTGCCAGACACAGAGCTGCAAGTTTTGCAATAGGTAACAAAGGATATGTAGGTATTGGACACACGAATGGAGCTGGCCCCAACATTGTTTTTAATGATTGGTGGGAATTTGACCCCGCAACTAATTCATGGACTCAAAAAGCTGATTTTCCAATAGGTAATTATGGCGTTAGTACCTTTGTAATTGGTAATAAAGGCTACATGGGCGGAGGAAATATAGGTAACGGAGACTTTTATGAATACAAACCTTCTACAAATAAATGGGCGCCTATTCCTAATCCCCCTACTACTCCAGATGATGAAACTGCATTTACTATTAATGGTAAAGGTTATGTGTTAGATGATATGAATTTATATGAGTTTGATCCATCAACAAATAACTGGACAACTAAAGGCACTATTCCAGAAAATGGGTGGCAAACATCCTCTTTTGTAATAGATGGAAAAGGATATTTAAAGGCGAATAATAACTTATATGAGTATAAACCTTTAACTGATACATGGATTACAAGAGCACCTTTTCCAGGATTAGCTTCATCTGGCAGTGGTGCTTTTGCAATAAACAATCAAGGGTATATTATTTGTGGTTATGATGGTTTTTTAAGTGCTGTTGTTTCTGAAGTATGGGTGTATGATCCACCAAGTGATACTTGGACACAAAAACCTGATTTCCCTGGTACGGCTAGACGTTTCTGCACTTCTTTTAGTATTGGAAATAAAGGCTATTTTGGACTAGGAACCAATGGTACTAATTTTGGTAATTTATGGGAATATAATCCCGAAATAGAATTCCTCTCTGTAACATCAACTAATCTAATTTCTATTACACCTTACCCTAATCCATCTACCAATATTATTACTTTTGATTTCAGCCAATCTAATTTATCGTTAAATGCACTTATTACAGTTTACAATTTACAAGGAAAGGTAGTTCGCTCCGAACTCATTACTAATCCAATATATAAATTGAATAAAAAAGATTTTGAAGATGGAACATATTTTTATCAAATTTCAGTTAATACTGATATTCTACATCAGGGAAGTTTTATTTTTGAATAAATTATGAAAAAACTATTATACTTTTTAACTTTTGTTTTTATAACGCAGATCAGTTATGGTCAAACAGAAAATTATTGGATTAAAAAGACAGATTTTGCCGGTTTAAAAAGAGAAAGAGCCGTGTCATTTTCAATTAATGGCAAAGGTTATGTTGGGACGGGTGTAGATACTACCGAAATGGTTAGAAGAGATTTTTGGAGTTATGACCCCACCTTAAATACGTGGACACAAGTGGCAGATTTTGGTGGAATTGCAAGACGAAATGCGATTGCCTTTGCAATTAACAATAAAGGTTATGTGGGTACAGGTATGAGTCATGCTGAATCGGCTTTGGGTTCAACTTTAGCTGACTTATGGGAATACGACCCTGATTTGAATACGTGGATACAAAAAGCTAATTTTCCTGCTAATTTCGGTCAAGGTATTTATTTTGCAACGGCATTTGCCGTAAATAATAAGGCCTATATATGTGGTGGTAAAAGAGGCCCCGCAGACTATACAGATGAAATGTGGGAGTATAACCCTTTAACTAATTCGTGGATACAGAAATCTCCTTTTCCTGGTGGTGTTAGATATCAACACTGTAGTTTTTCTATTGGCGATAGAGGTTATGTTGGTTTAGGGATAGATTTAGACATTTACCGTAAAGATTTGTGGGAATACAACCCTGCTTCAGATACTTGGGCGCAAAAGAGTGATTTTTTAGGCAGTGAAAGAGGAGCTGTTTCTACGTTTTCTTTCAATCATAGGGGCTATATTTGTTTAGGGAGTGATGGAGGATTAAAAAAAGATTTATGGGAGTATAACCCTTATGATAATAGTTGGTCTATTCGTGCTCCCTTTGGGGGATCTGCAAGAAAAAATGCCATATCTTTTGTAATTGGCGATACAGCTTATGTTGGCACAGGAAAAGGTGTTACTGGTAAAAAAATGAGCTTTTATGCTTATCACCCTTATGCCTCATCTTTTGTGTCTAATAACAATCAGACTACTACAATAACTTTAAAAACCTATCCTAATCCAATAATTAATCAATTTACCATAGAAACCGACCCTGAATACATTAAAACAATTCAAATTTATAACATAACAGGTCAAATAGTTTTTTCAATGAAAGTTGAATCTTCAAAAACCGTTATTCAGCAACTTAACTTAGCTTCTGGAGCTTATTTTTTAATTGGTAAAGATGAAATGGAACAAGTAATTTTAACTCAAAAAATTATCTTTAAATAAACTCTATGAAAAAAACTATACTTTTATTTTGCATTATTTTTTATTACTTTTTGTCACAATCTCAAGACACTTGGATTCAAAAAGATTCTGTAAATGGTCCACCACGTTCAAGTTGTGCCAGTTTTGTTTTAAATGGTGAAGGGTTTGTTGTGGGCGGAATAGATATTATTGAGTTTAAACGTAAAATGTATTCTTATGATGTTGAACAAGATGATTGGGACAACGAGCTTTCAGTTGGTGGTATAAATGGTGCAGGTTTAAACAGAGGCGGTGCTATTGCTTTTGCTACTAATACCAAAGGTTATGTTGGATTAGGGCAAGGAAACGGTGTTCCTTTTTTTAATGATTTATGGGAATATGACCCAATATCAAATACTTGGACTCAAAAAGCTTCATTTATTGGGTCGTCAAGACGTTTGGCGGTTTGTTTTGAAATTAATGGCATAGCTTATGTTGGTACTGGACAAGATGCCAATGGCTTTACCAAAGATTTTTATAAGTATGATGCTTCAACAAACAGTTGGACACAAATAGCAGATTTTGGGGGGAGTGCTCGTAAAGGCGCAGTTGGTTTTTCAATGGGAAATCAAGGCTATGTTGGCACAGGTGATGAAGGCATTTTAGTTAATGATTTTTGGCAATATAACCCCTCAACAGATACCTGGACTGAAAAAGCATCTTTTCCTGGAAGTGCAAGAAGTGGTGCTAGTGGTTGGGGAATTTTTCCAACGGCTTTTATAGCTTGTGGTTATGACAATTCCTTTAATTATAAAAAAGATGTTTGGGAATACAACTACTTTTCAAACACTTGGACACAACGTTCAAATTTTGACGGTCCTAAAAGAACTTCAGCTACAGCCTTTGTTATTGATGGCATTGCCTATTTAGGTTTGGGATATAATGGTTCATTTTTAGATGATTTTTGGGCATATACGCCTATTTTATCAGTAGATGAGTACAAAAACACTTTGACATTATACACCTACCCTAACCCTACAACAGATTTTGTGACTTTTAATTTAAACTTTAATTTTGATAGCAATTATCAATTAAACCTATTTAATAGTAACGGTCAAAGCATCAATTCATTGATTAATGTTCAGATAATTGGTACTCAATTATTAATTGATTTAAGCAGTGTACCTAAAGGAATTTATTTCTATCAATTTTTAGTACCAGATGATTTGATTAATTTTACAGGTAAATTAATTGTACAATAAATGCGATTTATCATTTTAATTCTAATAGCACTAATTATTAATGCTTGTGAGTCGTCAGGAACACCTGAAGAAATAGATAAAAATGTTATAAAAAATGAAACTCCCCTAACTCAATCAACAAAAAACAAGGTTGAATATACTTATAAAATCATCTTTTCTCCACAAAGTGGTTGGGGATATCAAATACTAAACAACGGACAATTGTACATTAATCAACCTCACATACCTGCTGTTAGTGGAAACACTGGATTTACTGATGAGTCCAAAGCTATTAAAACAGCCAAATTTGTTATTTATAAGCTCTACAATAACATTTTACCTCCAACAGTTTCGGTAAACGAACTAGATAGTTTAGGGGTGCTAAAATAAGCTTTGAATTTTATAGTTTCAAAAACTGTTTTTTTTTAAGACAGAAACTTTGACTACGTTTTGCATACCAACTATTTTACCACCTTAAACCTGCGCTACACCAATTACTCACTGTCTTTTTTATTTTTTTATTGGTGTTCGTGATTTTACATAGTAAAGTTCTAACGTACA
>DQTE01000184.1 GCA_015662905.1 Crocinitomix sp.
TCTTTAGCCCATTTGTGATAATTTTCAATTCTGTTAGATGGACTTGGATGAGTACTTAAAAACTCTGGTGGTGATTGGCTCCCTGATGCTTCTATTTTCTCAAAAAAACCTGCACCTCCATCAGCCATGTACTGGGTTGGGCATAAATATTCAACAGACATTCTGTCTGCTTCAGTTTCATGATTTCTACTAAACTTTAGATTTATGAGTCCTGCTGTAATTTGTTGTAGAGCTTGTTTTTCACCTAAAGCTGCACTTACCAATAATTGAACTCCATACATTTTTGTCATTTGTCGGGTAGAGTGTCTTAAATCTGCGTGAGCCATTTCGTGCCCCATTACACCTGCAAGTTGCGCTTCATTTTCTAAATACAAAATAATACCCGTATATACGTAAATATATCCACCAGGTGTACAAAAAGCATTTAAAGTGGAATCATCTTTAATGATTCTTATTTGCCAAGCAAAATCATCTTTATATTTTACTTTACCAGTATTTAAAATAGTGTTTCTTATTTTGTAAATATATTGGTAAGCCGCTACATTGGATGCTGAGTCTAAAATGGGGTACTCACTCGGCTTTGATGCTATTTCTTCTGAAACTTGTTTACCTAAATCTCTATCTTGTTGTATAGTAAAAAGATTAATACCTCCCTTTGGCGCTTTATCTTTATTAAATAGAGAGCAACTTGTTAAAAGTGCAAAAGTTGTTATAACAATAATGTGTCTTTTCATAATTTTATTTTTTTTGCTAAATTATAATTTTTATATAAACCATTCAAATTTTATGCAAAAGTATTCTATTCCAAAACCAAAAAACATGGCATACAATACTTCTTTTAATTGGTGAGAGTTAAGATATAGCCTAGCAGAAGCTATTAAGCCACCCAAAATAATTAATACAAATAAAAATGTAAAGTTGTAAAACAATTCTCCTTGCATAAAAGCTGTAATAGCTCCAATTACACCAAATATACCCAAAACATGTAAACTTATTTTAAGATAGAAATTAAATATTAAAGCTGTAGTAGTTGTTAATATTAAACCAAAAATATAAGGAGACAGATATGAAATGTTGTTTAAAATAGGGTAATTAAACCTTATAAACCAGTATAAAATAATGTAATACACTAAAATTAACACTAAAGGTAAAAATCGCTCTTTTCGGTCTGGCATTTCTAATGATGATATAGCACCATTTCCATGTAGAATTAAAAGGCTAATACCAGGTGCTATAACGGTTAAAAGTCCGAACATTAAAAATAAAAACTGTTTAATTTCAGGTATAATTATTAATCCAAAAGAATATACGGGCAATTCAAACAAAATATAAATTCCTAAAATAGGAAAAAATAGGGGATGAAAAAGAAAGGATAAGGTTTTAAAAAAATACTTCATTTACAACTCTTTTCTTAAACGTGCTACGGGAATATTAAGTTGTTCTCTGTATTTAGCAACCGTTCTACGAGCAATATTGTATCCTTTTTCTTTGAGCAGATTTGCTAGTTTTTCATCAGTTAAAGGTTTCTTTTTATCCTCATTATCAACGGCATCTTGTAAAATCTTTTTCACTTCTCTTGTACTTACCTCTTCTCCACTTGTAGTAGATAAAGACTCTGAAAAGAAATATTTTAATTTATACGTTCCAAAAGGGGTGGAAATATATTTACTGTTTGCTACTCTCGAAATGGTGGAAATATCCATACCAACAATATCTGCTATATCCTTTAATATCATTGGTTTTAATTTAGTTTCGTCACCTGTTAAAAAGAAATCTTTTTGATAGTCAATGATAGTTTGCATGGTGTGAAGTAAGGTGTTTTGGCGTTGTTTTATGGCATCAATAAACCATTTGGCTGAATCTAACTTAGTTTTAACAAATTGTAACGCCTCTTTGTCTGATTTTGAGGTCTTTGCTCCTTCAGAATAGTTACGCAACATGTTTTCGTAAGATTTACTTACTCTTAACTTAGGGGCGTTACGTTGATTTAAACTTAAAATCAACTCTCCATCCTCTTCTGTTAAAATAAAATCTGGAATAATTTGCTGAAAATTACGTGAATTAGTTGATTCTTTTAAAGAGTTTCCAGGTTTAGGGTTTAATCTTGTAATTTGACGAATGGCATCTTTTAAGTCTTCATCATCAATTTCAAATTTCTTTTTTATTTTATCATAATGTTTTTTTGTGAACTCTTCAAAACTAGTTTCAATAATTTTTTTGGCAGTGTACACTGATATATCGCCGTGATGTTTCCGTTCTAATTGTAATAAAAGGCATTCTCTTAAATCTCTTGCTCCAACGCCTGCTGGCTCAAAATCTTGAATTACAAATAAAACATCTTCTACCTCATCAACCGTTACATTTAAGTTGTGATTAAAAGCCAAATCATCAACTATGGCTTCTAAATCTCTCCGCATATAGCCATCATCATCAATGTTTCCAATTAAAACCTCTGCAATTTTAGCTTCTTTTTCGTTTAGGTTTCGCAAGCCAATTTGCGTGATTAGTAATTCGTGAAAAGACATTCCGCCTGATAAAGGTATAGCCTTTTCATCATCATCAGCACTATAATTATTTACAGCTGTTTTGTATTGTGGTAAGTCGTTGTCTAAATAATCATTGATGTCAAACTCTTGTTCTGCTTCAGAAACCTCTCTATCTTCTAACTCATAGTCATCATTTTGATTGTCCTCTAACTCTTCTTTTCCCTCTTCTAACGCAGGATTTTCTTCTATTTCTTCTTTTATCCTTTGTTCAAGTTCCATCGTTGGTACTTGTAACAACTTCATTAATTGAATTTGTTGAGGAGATAACTTTTGTAATAATTTTTGACTTAATGACTGTTTTAACATCTCTAAATAATATCTGTTTCCTCAAAAATAGTAAAAATATTAATACCAAATAAAAATAGGTGCGATTTTTGATGGCGAAATTCCAAGCTTGATTTCTAAAAAATTAAGTAAATCCTTGACTCACGTTTAAATTTTTGGTTACCTTGGTAGTTACAAACAAACATAAATATGTCAAAACAAACTATTTTAGTTACAGGAGGAACGGGGTATATAGGGTCTTGGGTAGTTAAAGAGCTACTAGAAAAAGGGCACATAGTAAGAGTATCTGTTAGAGACAAATCTAAAGAGGAAAAATATAAGCGTTTATTTGAAATTGCTAAACAAACAAACGGACAGTTAGAGTTATGGGAAGCAAACTTAACAACTACTAACGCTTTTGATGAAGCAACAAAGGGTGCAGATGCTATTATTCACTTAGCATCACCTTTTATTTTAGATAAAAATAATCCTCAAGAAAATTTAATAAATCCCGCACTAAATGGCACAAAAAACGTTTTAAACTCCGCTATAAAATCTGGCACTGTAAAGAGGATAGTACTCACTTCTAGTATTGCATCAATTCAGGGAGACAATGTTGATATGAGAACACAGAATGTTAAAGCTTTTACCGAATCGCATTGGAACACAACAAGCAATATAAATCACCAGCCTTATTCTTACTCAAAAGTTTTAGCCGAAAAAGAAGCTTGGAATATATACAACAGTCAAAATCAATGGGAATTAGTGGTTATTAATCCAGGGTTTGTAATGGGGCCACCATTAACAAATATTACAAATTCTGGTAGCTTTTCTTTTATTAATGATGTATTATCAGGAAAATATAAAACAGGAGTCCCTAAATTAGAATTTGGTTTTGTTGATGTAAGAGATGTAGCAAAAGCTCATATATTAGCTTTAGAAAACCCAAAGGCAAAAGGCAGACACATTATAGTTAGTGAAACAATGGGAGTGCTAGATTTTACAAAAATAATTGAGCAGAGCTATCCAAAAATGTACAAACTACCTAAAATAACAGCTCCAAAACCATTAATATGGGCATTAGCTCCGTTATTTGGTATTACAAGAAAATTTGTAGCTAAAAACGTTGGCTATTCTATTGATTTTGACAACTCAAAAAGTAAAACTGAATTAGGTTTAAAATATACCCCTATTGAAACATCTATAAAAGAAATGGTTAAGTGGTATCAACAAAACAAACAAATTTAATTAACGCTTTTACGTTAATAATTATGTTACCTTATTAATTCTTTACATTATGTAATCAACTAACTTTGGTTGATTGTATATGATGGTATTTAGAAAAATCTTTACGTTTTTAAAAAAGTTGTTGTTCTGGGTGTTTTTTATCTCCTTATTTACGATAACATTGGTTACCATTTTTCTAAAAATTTATGAAGATGACATAGAACAATACGCTATAAACGAAATCAACAAACATCTTAACACTAAAGTCATTGTTCAAGACATTGATTTGACTTTTATCCGCAATTTTCCTTACGCATCATTAGACTTTCAAAAAATTCTAATTAATGATGCTTACGAATCAATTAAAAGTGAGGACACTTTATTTTACGCAGAGCATTTATATCTAAATTTTAATGTTTGGGATATTTTATCTGAAAACTATACAGTTAAAAATGTTAAAGCCAATAATGGTGTTTTAAAAATTAAAACCTCTAAAAGAGGAGACGTAAACTATTTGATTACCAAGCCTGCTAATGATTCTACAAGTTCAGACCATTTTAGCTTTAAATTAGACTGGCTACAAGCCCAAGATTTAAGATTTGAATATGCCAATATAGCAACACAACAATTTTATAAAATAAACATTAATCAAGGGGATTTTGAAGGGGATTTTTCAGAAACTAATTATCAACTAAAAGTAAGGTCAGATTTATACATTAAAAAACTTAAAACTAACTCTTTTTCATTAGTGAAACAAAAAAAAGCTCATTTAGATTTAAACTTACAAATTGATACTGATAAAAAGGAATATGTATTTAAACAAGGAGACTTAACCATTGGAAAAATGCAGTTTCAACTTACAGGACACATTACAGACCATTTTATTGATTTAAATATTAAGGGGGAAAATATTGATTTGGACGACTTATCTAAAACGATACTAAACCAAAATGTGGAGCAAGCAAACAATTATGAAGGGTATGGAAAGGTAGATTTTGATGCTAAAATAAAAGGGAAATTAGAAAAAACAATAATGCCCTCAATTACTGCCGATTTTTCCATAAACAATGGTAAAATTACTAAACGGGACAACGGTTTAAGTTTAACAAATATCAAATTAATTGGCAATTATAAAAATAAACAAAAAAACAGATCAGAAATTCTATCTTTTGAAACGCTTTCTTTTAACTTATTAAAAAGTACCTTTGATGGCAACACTGTTATAGTTGATTTTAACACCCCAACTTTTGTTGGTGACATTAGTGCAAATATCGACCTTGCATCTTTTCATCAATTTTTTAAATTTAATACTGTAGAAATTTTATCTGGTAATGTTAAACTAAATACTTCATATAGCATCAGGTTTCCTGATATTGAATACAATCCCTCTTTATTTGATTTAGAAAACACCAACGGTGAAATGGTTTTACAAAATGTAAGTTTTAAACCTTATGAGAGTGATGTGTTTTTAACTAAAATATCGGCAAATATATTACTAAGAGGGAACGATATGGCAACTAAAAATTTAAGTTTTAAATCAGGAAAGTCTGACTTTTTATTAAACGGAGCATTAAAAAATATTATTCCATTTATTGAAGGGACTGCAGACCTTGGGATTATTGCTACTATTGAATCAAACCTAATTGATATTAATGAATTTTTAAAATTTGACCCAACAAAAACAAAAGAAAAATCTATACAACAGCCCTTTGTTTTTCCCGATAATATCAATTTGAATATAGATTTGGATATAAAAGAATTATTGTGGGACAACCATCATTTTACAAACATAAAAGGCAAATTTTTTATGTTTGAACAAGTTGCCAAGGTAAAAAACTTTAGTTTACAAACTTTAGAGGGGGTAGCTAAAGGAAATATAAAATTAGAAAATGATAAAAATAGTAATATCAGTTTATTAGATGGTCAATTAACTTTAAAAAACATTAATGTTAAACAACTATTTGCTGAATGGAAAAACTTTGACCAAAAAATAATTACTGAGCAACACCTATCAGGCACTTTAAACGGCTCTTTTGATTTGTTATTAGTATTTGATCAATATCTTACTTTTTTAGAAGATAAAATGTATGTCAAGTCTAATCTTACCATTAAAAACGGTGAACTAAACAATGTAAAAACTATGCTCGAAATAACCGAGTATATGCGGTCTAACAAAGCGCTTAAATTAGCGTTAAACAAACATATTGACCATTTTGAAAATAAAATTATTCATTTAAAATTTAGCGATTTAACTAACACTATTACTATAAAAGACCGAAAAGTATTTATTCCAAAAATGTTAATCAAAACCAATGCGTTAGACGTTGAATTTTCTGGTTGGCATGACTTTGATAACAATATTGAATATCATTTTAGTTTTAGATTTAGAGATTTAAAAACAATGCCACAATATACTGAGTTTGGCAAAATTGAAGATGACGGTTTAGGGTGGAGGGTTTACATTACTATGTCAGGAAACATTGATAACCCTGATTATAGTTTAGATAAAACAGAAATGAAAACAACAATAAAAGAAAGTTTAACTGACGAAAAACAAAACATTAAATCTATACTTAAATCTGAGTTTGGGTTGTTTAAAAAAGATAGTACCGTTCAAGAAAAGACCACTAATAATAAAAGTGAAGCCGTAGAGTTTATTTTTTATGACGAAGATGACCCTAATTCAAACAAGACAGATACAATAACCAAGAAAAACAAAAAGAAAACCAATAAATTTTTCAATAAGCTAAAACAAGATACACAAACAGAGGAGAAAGTTGAGATTGAAATAGAATAGAAAGTTTTTTAGTTAAAAGTGGAAAGTGGGGTAGTTGAGAGTTGAAAGTGGTTTAGTTGAAAGTTGAAAGTGGGGTAGTTGAAAATTATACTTTGAAACACATTACTCTTTAATCAATTTCTCAATAAATTCGTTTGTGTGGTTAACAAAATCGGTATAATATTTACCAGTACTTGGTCCTGAAAATCCTGTATGAATTTTTCTAACATTATGGTTTTAGTCTAACATTATCAAAGTTGGAAAAGACATAATTCCATTAAGCAATAGGAAAAACTTTTTCGGCGCAGAGTTTACATGGCTCCCCTCCTAGCACCAAGGGATATTTTATATCTAAGTAATTTTTATACTTGGTTAACTTATTAATTTTTTCTTGATTAGTTTCTCCAACCTCAAACCCCACACCAATTATTTCAATATCATTTTGATGTTTAGTGTATAGCTTTTTAAATAATTAATTTCGTCCAAACAATTAGGACACCAAGTTCCTAATATTTGAATTAACACCACTTTATTTTTTGTGTTAGCATTTGGAAAAAGGTAATCGTTGTGGTTTAAATCTCTGGCGTTAAACAATAGCGGTTTGTTGTCAATTAAATAGGTTAACTTTTCTGGGTCTTGTAATTCAAAACTGTCATTTTTAACGGCATACCAATTCTTGACTTTGACAGAGCGGTTGTATTAGGGCAAGAAGCTACACTTGAAATCTATCAAAAGAAAGTAAAAATCAATCAAAAGGGAATTACTGAGCTAATTCTCTAAAAGAATCGTCAATAAATACGTTTTTTGCTAATAACACTTGCTCTAAATGTTTTTTAAATTCTAATAGGTTATCTTTTGGTATGTAGTCTATTTCAACAAAAACATTAAGGTCTAA
>DQTE01000027.1 GCA_015662905.1 Crocinitomix sp.
GGGAACAGAAGTACAGTTTAACCACTGGGATAAAAAAGACATTAACGGAGATGAACAATGACTAAACCAGAACAATTAAAGCAAGAGATATTAGACAAAACAAAAGAGTACTATGAATTAGTACATAAACCCCAACAAGAAAAAAAATTTACTGAAGGTGAGAGTAGAATCAATTATGCAGGCCGTGTCTTTGATGAAACAGAGATGCAATACCTTGTAGACAGTTCTTTAGACTTCTGGCTTACTTATGGAGACTATTCTAAAAAGTTTGAGAAACAGTTATCCAACTACTTAAATGTAAGATGGACTTTTTTGGTCAATTCTGGCAGTTCTGCGAACCTGTTGGCTTTTTATACCTTAACTTCACCACTCCTAAAAGAGCGACAAGTTAAACGTGGTGACGAAATTATCACCGTTGCAGCCTGCTTTCCAACAACTATTGCACCCATTGTTCAGTATGGTGCTGTACCAGTATTTGTAGATATGGAACTCACACATATGAATATGGACGTCACTCAATTGGAAAAAGCGTTAAGCCCTAAAACAAAAGCTATTATGATTGCTCATACTTTAGGAAACCCATTTAATATTAAAGCTATAAAAGCATTTTGTGACAAGCACAATCTTTGGCTTATAGAAGATAACTGTGATGCTTTAGGCAGTATGTACGAAGGAAAACTTACCGGAACCTGGGGGGACATAGGTACAAGTAGTTTTTACCCTCCACACCACATGACTATGGGTGAAGGTGGGGCGACATATACAAATAATCCTCTTTTACAAAAGATTATGTTGAGTATGAGAGATTGGGGAAGAGACTGTTGGTGCGAAAGTGGTGTCGATAATACATGTGGTGCACGATTTTCAAAAACACTTGGAGAATTACCGAAAGGGTATGATCATAAATATGTTTATAGTCATTTCGGATTTAATCTAAAGGTTTCTGATATGCAAGCAGCAGTTGGTGTTGCGCAACTTGAAAAATTTCCATCTTTCGTAGAAAAAAGAAAAGAAAATCACAAAAGGTTGCTAGAGGGGCTAACAGGTCTTGATAACTATATCTCCATTCAAAAAGCCACTCCAAATTCTGACCCTAGTTGGTTTGGTTTTTTAATAACAGTAAATGATGGAATGAAGTTTACAAGAAATGATATTTCAATGTTTCTTGAAGAGAATAAGATTCAAACAAGAAATCTATTTGCAGGGAATATTTTAAGACATCCACTGTTTGATAGTATGATAGAAAATGAGGACTATAAGGCAGTTGGAAAACTTCCCAATACAGATAAGATTATGAATAATAGTTTTTGGATTGGACTTTATCCCGGCATGGGTAACGATGCAATTGATTATATGATTAAAAAAATTAAAGAGTTTCTGAATGCCTAGTAAATTAAAAACTTTATCAATAGTTCTACCCTGCCATAATGAACAAGAAGTAATTTCTGCTAGTTGGGAGGAATTGACTGGGATTTTAGTACCACTATTAAATAATGTGATTTCAGATTATGAATTAATTATGGTAAACAATGGTTCTATCGATAATACCCTAGATGCCATGCTAAAGTTACAGGAGCTTGACCCCAAAATTAAAATTGTCGATTTACGAAATAACTTTGGTTATCAAGGTAGTATAACTGCGGGACTATATCATGCAAATAATGATATGATAATCACGATTGATGCTGATTTACAAGATGATCCCTCTAAAATAGAGGAAATGGTAGAAAGATATTATGATGGATATGATTTAGTACTAGGAGTTAGAAAAGACAGAAAAACAGACAGCTTTTTCAAAAGATTTACAGCAAATGCTTTCTATAAAATATCTAATTTAGTAGGATTAAAAACTGTGCCTCATCATGGTGATTTTAGACTAATGAGTAAAGAACTATTAGAAGACTTTAAAAAATATGAAGAAAAAAATAGATATATAAGAGGCTTAATTCTTAGTTTAGAAAGTAGGTATGCAATAGTAGAGTATAGTCGGAGAGAAAGACAAGCTGGAGAAACAAAGTTTAAGCCTCTAAAACTAATAGAGCTTGCGCTAGAAGGTATCACATCATTCTCCACTGCACCTATACGACTAATTACCATAACAGGTTTTATATTATTTACTTTGTCACTCTTTAGTATGTTGTTTATTTTGTATCAAAAGTTTTTTGGTAGTATAGAAGTTGAAGGTTGGGCATTTTTAGCTTTAGCTATTTCTCTTTTTGGAGGATTAAATAGCTTATTTATAGGGATTATAGGTGAATATCTTGGTAAAAACTATATGGAATCTAAAAATAGACCTATGTTTATTGTGAGAAAAATATATGCCAGCGAAGAATAAAAGGATATGAAAGTATGATTGGAAGACTATTTAATAACAAGTTTTTATTTGATAAAATAAGAGCTAATACAGAATTATTTATTGCATTTTTGGTACTATTTATTTCTGTATGTGTATATTATGAGTATATTTTTGGTCCTAGAATTTTTATTTTTACTGATACAGGTTCTGATACCCAAAATTTATATTTACCTCTAATAAAAATGAAACAACATTTATTAGAAAATTTTTCATTCTACACTTTTACTTGGGGGATAGGTGAAAATATTTTTAAAAATAGATTTTTATTTGATTTATTTTCTATGCCACAGATGTTTATGAATGATGAATTACTTCTAAAAAGCTTTGTCTATGTGATGATTGCAAAACATATACTTGCCTCAGTACTTTTTTATAAATTTTTAGAAACGTATAACTATACTAGATTTGCAAAAATTATAGTTTCATTGATCTTTGGATATATTGGCTTTATGGTCATATGGGGGCAACACTATATGTTCTCGTCTAGTGTTGTTTATTTCATGGTAGCTTTATGGGGCTTTGAAAGATGGCTTGTGCAGAACAAGTATCTACTGTTTATTTTTTCTGTAGCCTATCTTCTTATGTTTAGTTTGGTTACTTCCTTCTATTTTTTTATATTTCTTATATTTTATGCTACGGTAAGGTACATTTATATATATGACTTTAAAACTTTGGGTCTCTTTTTTTTCAAAACATTTATATTGGGTATTATTTCATTTTTAGTATCTAGCATTGTAGTCATACCAACTTTAATGGCTTACCTCTCTTCCCCAAGGATATCAGGTGGTATTTTTGATCCTAGCATGTTCTTTTCTATGGTTCCTTTTGAATTAAATCATATACTTACAACACTTTTAAGGTTTTTTTCAAATGACGTCATGGGAGAGATGAACACATATCACCTAAACGTACCCTTTTATAACTTTTATGAGATAGGTAATTTATATTCAGGTCTACTGTCCATCTTTTTATTGCCACTAGTTTTTTTAAATACATCAAAAAAAGAGAAAATTTTATTTAGTATACTCATAGTCATTATATATTTATTTCTAAATAATCAACTATTTATTCTACTCATGAGTGGATACTCTAAACCATATGAGTTTAGATATGGATTTTTATTCTCTATTATACTTTTAATAGCTCTTGGAAAATCAATCTCACATATACAAAAACATGGTTTTCCTTCAGTATCTATATACCTCATAGTACCAATGATTACCATTCCATCAATAACATTATATGTTGGAGTACATTATATGCACTGGGGAATTAATTTTTTATCAATCATAAAATTCTATATTCTTTTAATAGCTTTTTTATCTATTTATACTTACCTACTAAAATCAAACATAAATGAAAGATACCTTCAATTTGTTTTCATACTAGTAACTATGTGTGAATTAATCATATTCTCATATCCAACTGTAAATCATCGTTTAACACTAAATAAAGATATCATTATAAAAAAAGGGAGTTATTTTGATGACACATCAAAAGCAATATCATATCTTAAAAGAACGGATAAAGAACCTTTTTATAGGATTTTAAAAAACTATGTTTCAGTAGGTAGGAATGATGCAGTATATCAAAAATATTTTGGATTAAATTCTTACTCCTCTCTACTCAATGAAGGATACTTCAAGTTATTTAAAAGAGTACAAAAATTACCTGGATCCACAGGATTTAAAGTATTAAGTTCAATACAAAATATGTATCTAAATTCTATATTAAGTACAAAATATATTTTATCTAAAACTCTTCTCAAAGAATCATTTTTTCTAACTTTTATTAAAAAAATTGATAGCGTCTATATTTACAGAAATAAAAAATATATACCTTTTGGTGTCTTACACACAAAATATATGATGGAATCTTCTGTCCCTAAAGACTCCTATGCTTTAGAAGAAGTTTTGTATAGTAAGTTAATTATAAAAAAACCATTTTTTCCTCTTCCTAAAGAACAAGAAAGTATTGATATGGACCTGAAAAAAGAAATGAGTAGCTATTCAGGAATGTCCAATCTGAAAATATATAAAGATAATTCTTTTGATTTTACGACAATAACAAATGACCCAATGATAACATTTAATCTAAAAACAGAAAATATGATTAATGTTTCTTTTGATATTAATAGTAGTACTCATTCAAAAGGTCAGTTATACTATGCTAAATTAAATGAAAGTTTTCATGACAGCAATATGATTCGCTTCCATGTAAAAGAAGGAACCAGTAAAATACATTTTTCTATTTATTCTAAAACGAATAAGATAAGACTTGATCCAATAAGTGCTATTGGTAAAATATCAATAAAAAATTTGAAAATATCTACAATAACGAACTTAAAGAATAATTTTATTTCACTCAAAATTAACTCTTTTAGAGATGATCATATATTGGGAACGATTAATACACTTCATAAAGGTATTGTTTTATTTCAAATACCTTTTGATAAAGGATGGGATATTTACATGGATGGACAAAAATCAGAGATTCAAGTTGTTAATTTTGGGTTGATGGGGATTGAAGTCCCAGTCGGGAAACATCATATAGAATTAAAATATACTCCTGAAGGAATGAAGCTTGGTATCTTGTTAACTTTAATTGGTTTAATTCTTTTGATATTCTTTACTTTATTCATCCAAAAGAAATCTGCCAAAAAATAATTTGAAGTTCTAAATATAAATTTTATAATTAGTAAAATTATCATATAATTAACAAAATTAAAGAGGTTGAAAATGTTCACTAATAAAACACTACTCATCACTGGAGGAACTGGTTCCTTCGGTAATGCAGTACTAAGAAAATTCTTAGATACAGACATCAAAGAAATACGTATTTTCTCACGTGATGAAAAGAAACAAGATGACATGCGTAAAGCTTATAACAACACAAAGCTCAAATTTTACCTTGGTGATGTGCGTGACCAAAACTCCATCAAAGATGCTATGCGTGGCGTAGACTTTGTCTTTCATGCAGCGGCACTGAA
>DQTE01000005.1 GCA_015662905.1 Crocinitomix sp.
GCTACTACAAAAAAAACAACAAAAAGTACACGCAAATCTAAAGGTACCAAATTCCCGAAAGAGACTTACCTTAAATGGTACAAAGACATGCTTTTAATTAGACGATTTGAAGAGAAAATTTCGCAGTTATATATTCAACAAAAATTTGGAGGTTTTTTACACGTTTATATAGGACAAGAAGCTGTAGCAGTTGGAACTGTATCTGCAGCTCAGAAAGGAGATAAACACATTACCGCTTATAGAGATCATGGTCATCCGTTGGCTTTAGGTTCTGACCCTAACATTTTAATGGCTGAGTTATATGGCAAAATTACAGGTTGTTCTAAGGGTAAAGGTGGGTCAATGCACTTTGTTGATGTTGAAAAAGGTTTTTTAGGTGGACACGGAATTGTTGGTGCTCAAATTCCTATGGGGGCAGGTATTGCTTTTGCAGAACAATATAATGAAACAGGTAATGTTTGCTATACCTCATTTGGAGATGGCGCTGCAAGACAAGGAGCTTTACACGAAACATTTAATATGGCAATGAAGTGGAAATTACCAGTGGTATTTATTATCGAAAATAATAATTACGCCATGGGAACTTCTGTTGAGCGTACTACAAATGTTTTAGATATGTCCAAAATAGCCGATTCTTATGAAATGCCTTCTATGGTTGTTGACGGAATGAGCCCTGAGGCAGTTCATGAAGCTATTGAAGAAGCTGCAGGTAGAGCAAGACGTGGAGATGGTCCAACTTTACTTGACATTAGAACATACAGATATAAAGGACATTCTATGTCTGATCCTCAGAAATATAGAACAAAAAAAGAAGTTACTGATTGGATGGAAAGAGATCCTATTGTTCATGTATTAAATGTTATTAAAGAAAATAAGTGGTTAACACAAAAACAAATAGATAAAATTGAAGCTGATACTAAAAAAAGAGTTTTAGAAGCAGTTAAATTTGCAGAAGATTCTCCTTATCCAGATAAAGAGGAGCTATATAAAGATGTTTATATGCAAGAGGATTATCCTTTTGTAAAAGAATATTTAGCGTAAAAATTAATTTTAAACATTAAAACAATAAAGAAATATGGCAGAAATAGTTAGAATGCCTAAATTGTCAGATACAATGACTGAAGGGGTTGTTGCAGAATGGCATAAAAAAGTTGGTGATGAAGTTTCAGAAGGTGATTTACTTGCTGAAATTGAAACAGACAAAGCCACTATGGAATTCGAATCATTTTATGATGGTGTCTTACTACATATAGGTGTTGAAAAAGGAGAAGCTGCTCCTGTTAACTCTGTACTCGCTATCATTGGCAAAAAAGGAGAAGATGTTAAAAGTATTTTAGCCGATAGTAAAACTACTGTTGAGGATAACAAAGAAGAAAAAGAAACACCAAAAAAAGAACAAAAAATAGAACCTACTCCTATTCCTGAACCAGTTAAAGAGCAACCAAAGGAAACCATTTCTATTGAAACTGCTGACGGAGGACGTATTTTTGTTTCGCCTTTGGCTAAAAAAATGGCCGAAGAAAGAAATATTAATCTTACTTTGGTAAATGGAACGGGAGAAAATGGTAGAATTGTAAAACGTGATATTGAAAATTACACCCCTTCATCTGCCTCACCAGCCTTTAATGCGCATGTTGGAACTGAATCATATACAGATGAACCATTTAGTCAAATGCGAAAAGCAATAGCAAGAACACTTTCTACTTCTAAATTTACAGCACCTCATTTTTATTTAAAAATGGAGGTAAACATGGATAATGCCATAAAAGCTCGTAAAGCTATTAACGCTAAAGGAGATGTAAAAATATCTTTTAATGACATGATTGTAAAAGCGGTTGCTATGGCATTGAGAAAACATCCAAAAGTAAATGTAGATTGTATTGACAACGCTATTAGGTACAATCATCACATTCATATTGGGGTAGCGGTTGCTGTACCAGACGGATTGGTAGTTCCTGTCATTAAGTTTGCCGACACCAAAGGATTTGCACAAATTGGAGCAGAAGTGAAAGAGATGGTTGTAAAAGCTAAAACTAAAAAATTAATGCCAGAAGATATGCAAGGTGGAACTTTTGCCATATCTAACCTTGGTATGTTTGGGATTGAAGATTTTACCTCAATTGTTAATCCTCCTAATGGATGTATATTATCAGTAGGTGCAATTAAAGAAACAGCTATTGTCAAAAACGGAGAATTAATACCTGGCAACGTTATGAAACTAAGTCTGTCTTGTGACCACAGAGTAGTTGACGGTGCAACTGGATCTGAATTTTTGCAAACTTTAAAAGAATATCTTGAAAACCCTGTAATGATGATTGTATAATTAAAATATGATTAAGCCCCGAAAACAATCGGGGCTTTTCTTTATATTAAAAAACCAAATTCTTATATTTGCCAAAGTGAGTTATACAAAACAAATATCTATTGTTATCCCATTACTTGATGAAGCTGAATCTATTCCAGAATTATTTGAGTGGATAAAGCGTGTAATGGACAGTAATAATTTTAGCTATGAAGTCATTTTTGTAGATGATGGGTCGAAAGATAACTCTTGGAAAATTATTGAAGATTTAAAACTAAATAACCCAGAAGTTAAAGGCATTAAATTTCAACGTAATTATGGCAAATCAGCAGCCTTACACGTAGGTTTTCAAGCCACCCAAGGTAAAGTTGTTATTACGATGGATGCAGACTTACAAGACTCTCCTGAAGAAATTCCTGAATTATATAAAATGATAACCCAAGAGGGATTTGATTTAGTATCTGGATGGAAAAAAAAGCGCTATGACCCCTTGTCCAAGACAATACCAACCAAAATATACAACGGTGTAAACCGAATGATGAGTGGTATTAAACTTCACGATATGAATTGTGGCTTAAAAGCTTATAAAAGTGAGGTTGTAAAGTCAATTGAAATTTTTGGCGAAATGCACAGATATATACCTGTAATTGCAAAAGCCGCAGGTTTTACTAAAATAGGGGAAAAAGTTGTACAACATCAAGAACGAAAATATGGTAAAACTAAATTTGGTTTAAACAGATTTGTTAACGGATTTTTAGATTTATTTACTATTACTTTTATTACAAAGTTTGGTAAAAAGCCTATGCACTTTTTTGGTCTATTTGGCACCCTCTTTTTTATTATTGGATTTGGAATAGCATTTTGGTTAATTATTAACAAACTATTTATTGATACCTCTGCCAGATTAATTGCTGATAGAGCAGAATTTTACATTGCACTTGTATCTATGATTATAGGAACACAATTGTTTTTAGCCGGGTTTATAGCCGAATTGATTGGACGAAATTCTGAACAAAGAAATAATTACCTTATTGAGAAAAAAATATAATTACATGCAACGTATTTTTATTTTCGCTTTAACAAACAAATGTCAAACCAAAAACTTAAAATAATAATTTTAGGAACTGCTCACCCTTTTAGAGGAGGACTGGCATCATACAACGAACGCTTAGCCATGCAATTTACAGTAGAAGGGCATGATGTTGAAATTTTAACTTTTACAACACAATATCCTAACTTTTTATTTCCCGGAAAAACTCAGTATTCAGAAGAGCCTGCACCCAAACACATTAAAATTACAAGATTAGTAAACTCTATTAATCCGCTTAATTGGTTAAAAGCAGGAAAATATATCAACCAACAAAAACCAGATATCTTAATTTTTAAATACTGGTTACCTTTTATGGGCCCTTGCTTTGGAACCATTGCAAGACGTGTAAAAAAAAATAAGCACACCAAAATAATTACCATTTTAGACAATGTAATCCCACATGAACACCGAATTGGAGATAAACTGTTTACAAAATACTTTCTTAAACCAATTGATGCCTTTATTTCAATGAGTAAAAGTGTTGAAGACGATTTAAAACTTTTTGACCAAACCAAACCTAGAGATTTTAACCCTCACCCACTCTTTGATAATTTTGGAACACCACTAGACAAAATAACTGCCAAAACAAATCTAAACTTAGATATAAATACACGCTATATTTTATTTTTTGGAATTATTAGAGATTATAAAGGTTTAGACCTACTCTTAAAAGCATTTAAAAATTTCGATTTTAAAAATCACCAAGTAAAACTGCTCGTAGCAGGAGAGTATTACGCTAATGAGGATAAATACCAAAAAATGATAAAAGATTTAGGTATTGAAGAAAACGTAATTGTAGTAAATCAATTTATTAAGGATTCTGAAGTTAAAAATTACTTTTGCGCTTGTGACATGATTGCACAACCTTATAAAAATGCTACTCAGTCAGGAGTTACACAAATAGCATATCATTTTGAAACACCCATATTGGTAACTAACGTGGGAGGTTTACCTGAAATGGTGCCTCATCAAAAGGTAGGTTATGTTACAAAAGTAGATAGCACTGCCATTACAAACGCATTAGATGACTTTTACACTAAACAAAGAGAGCTTGAATTTAAAACTAATTTAAAAGATGAAAAGAAAAAATATCTTTGGGATAAGTTAACAAAAAAAATTATTCAATTAGCCAATACAAAATCACCAAATTAGGTTAAAGACCTCCAACAATAATCAAATTTATAAAAATGAAAATATTAATTTTATGTACAGGTAATTCGTGTAGAAGTCAAATGGCAGAAGGTTTTTTAAGAGCTTTTGACAACAAACTAGAGGTGTATTCGGCAGGGACTAATCCAAGTAAAGCTGTTCATCCAAATGCAATTAAGGTCATGGCTGAGATTGGCATTGATTTAACATCAAATTATCCCAAATCAGTTAATGAATTTTTAAACCAAACATTTGACTACATTATAACCGTTTGTGGAGGTGCAAAAGAAAGCTGCCCAATTTTTACAGGTAATGTAAAACATAGATTACACATAGGGTTTGATGACCCAGATGAAGCAAATGGCTCTGATGAAGAAATAATCCAAGAGTTTAAACGTATAAGAGATGAAATTTTAAGAGATTTTTTTGCATTTTACTTAAAGATGAAAAAACACTATATTTGACAAAATCACTAAAGAAGAAAAATAAAACCATTAACAAGTTTAAAAAACATTTCTCTACTTGACATAAATAAAATGAAAAATAATAAAACACCACAAATAGGATCAGTAGGGTTAAAAACTTATTTTAAAGACGATTTAATAGCTGGATTTAGTGTTTCACTTATTGCACTTCCTTTATGTTTAGGGATAGCCTTAGCGTCA
>DQTE01000164.1 GCA_015662905.1 Crocinitomix sp.
CTTTGAGTTTCATTAAAATAGGATATTTATTTGTGCGGTGAGAATCAATTGAAATATCAGGTACACTGTCAACACCTATAAAGTGAACAGTGCCTGCGGGAAAACTTTCAACTATGTTGTTTATGTAATATACTGCTTCTGCTATGTTAAAAGGCTCTACATTATGACTAATATCTATAATCTGAATGTCAGATTTTTGAGACAACAATTGTCCCTTTAACGCACCAACGTAATGGTCTTTTAATCCTAAATCAGTAGTTAATGTTACAATTTGCATTAAATAAATATAAAAGTGTATATTTTTGTCCAAAATTAGTGTAATTTTGAACTTTATAATTGTTTTAACTTAAATATTTTAAAATTGCAAGAAAAAATTATTGAAATTAATGGGATCGACCCTATTTTACTTTTTGGTGTAAACAACACAAAAATTGATTTAATCAAAACGTATTATCCCAAACTTAAAATTGTTGCAAGAGGAAGTAAATTAATCATTTCTGGAGAAACAGAAGTTATAGAACAATTTGAGTTAAAGTTAGGTCTGCTATTAAAACATATTAATAGGTACAATAATCTATCTGATAATCATATCGAAAACTTGATGTTACAAGAAGAAGATAGTTTACCTTTTAAAGATTATGGCGAAATTATAGTCCACGGCACTCACGGTAAACATATTAAAGCTAGAACGTCAAATCAAAGATTGATAGTTAAGTTATCGCAAGAAAATGATATGGTTTTTGCTGTTGGACCTGCAGGAACTGGGAAAACATATACTGCGGTAGCGCTTGCTGTTAGGGCATTGAAAGATAAACAGGTACGTAGAATTATTTTGACCAGACCTGCTGTAGAATCTGGTGAGAATTTGGGGTTTTTACCAGGTGATATGAAAGAAAAACTCGACCCTTATATGCAACCCTTATATGATGCTTTAAGAGATATGATTCCAGCTGAAAAATTAGCAGAATTAATTGAACAAAACACTATTGAAATAGCACCTTTGGCTTTTATGCGCGGTAGAACGCTTGATAATGCCTTTGTGATACTTGATGAAGCTCAAAACACAACCGTTAACCAAATTAAAATGTTTTTAACAAGAATGGGAAAAAATGCTAAATTTATCATAACAGGTGATATATCGCAAATAGATTTACCAACTAAACAAAAATCAGGTCTGGTAGTTGTTTTAGAATATCTTAAAGATATTGAAGGGATAGGCATAGTAAAATTAAACGAAAATGATGTCGTTAGACATAAGTTAGTTAAAAAAATAATTAAAGCTTTTGAAAAAAATAATGATTAAAATGAGTGTAATAGACGAACTAAAAAAACGTAGTAATGATAGCTGTGAGCTATGTAGATCTACAAATGAATTAAATGTTTATTCAGTTGAACCATCAAAAGGAACGTCTTACGAATCAGCTTACATTTGTAAGACTTGTGAAGATCAAATAGAAGGTAAAAAAACTGTAGAAATAAATCATTGGCGTTGCCTAAATGATAGTATGTGGAATGAAAATGACGCAGTAAAGGTGATAGCCTGGAGAATGTTAACAAGATTACGTGGTGAAGGCTGGACACAAGATTTGTTAGATATGTTATATTTAGAGGATAATATTTTAAAGTGGGCGAAAGCTACAGGGGAAGATGAGGACGAAAGTGAAAAAGTGATACATAAAGATAGTAATGGAGCTATTTTAAACGCTGGTGACACAGTCGTGTTAATTAAAGATTTAAAAGTCTCTGGAGGGGGCTTTACAGCTAAGCGTGGAACAGCAGTTAGACGTATTTCTTTAGTTCAAGATAATGCTCAACAAATTGAAGGTAGAGTTGAAGGACAACATATTGTTATATTGACTCAGTTTGTAAAAAAGGTAAACTAAATTTACAGGGTTTTAACAATTTTACTTTTAAACCAATGTGATTTCAAAAAATATTAATATATTTGCACCCAATTTTAAAACAAAAAAGATGAATAGATACGAAACTGTTTTCATTTTAACTCCCGTTTTGTCTGAAGATCAGGCAAAGGAAGCAGTAAAAGGCTATGAAAGTTTTATCAAAAAAAATGGTGGTAAAATTAAGCACAGCGAATACTGGGGTATGAAAAAATTAGCATACCAAATTCAAAAAAAATCATCAGGTGTATATCATTTGGTTGAATTTGAGAATAATGGTGAATTAATCAACAAGTTAGAGGTTGAATTTAGACGTGATGAACGTATAATGAGATTTTTAACAGTAAAAATGGATAAGCACCATATAGCATTTGCTGAAAAAACAAGAAAAAAAGCTGTTGAAGCTTAGTTATTAACCATTAAAAGAAAAAGATATGTCAGATGTTAGATATTTAACACCTATAAGTATTGAAATAAAAAAAGATAAATACTGTAGATTTAAAAAAAGTGGAATAAAATATGTGGATTATAAAAATCCAGATTACCTTATAAAATTCATTAATGAACAAGGTAAAATTTTACCAAGAAGATTAACAGGAACTTCTCAAAAATATCAAAAAAAGGTTAATAAAGCCGTAAAAAGAGCTAGGCACTTAGCTATTTTACCTTATGTAGCAGATATGATGAAATAATCATCATCTGAATTTATTAATTATTAAAAATAAAAGGTAATGGAAGTAATATTAAAGAAAAATGTAGATAAGTTAGGATATAAAGATGAAGTTGTAACGGTTAAAGACGGTTACGGAAGAAACTTCTTAATTCCTCAAGGATACGCTAAATTAGCAACACAATCTGCTAAAAAAGCACACGAAGAAATAATGAAACAAAAAGCGCATAAAGAATCTAAAATTAAAGAAGATGCTTTAGCGGTAGCTGTAAAATTAGAAAGTGTTACAATTAAAGTTGTAGCCAAAGTTGGTGAAAAAGGAAAAATTTTTGGTTCAGTAAATACTGTAGTATTATCTGAAGCATTGAAAAAAGAAGGTATTGATATTGATAGAAAATCATTAAAAATTATTGAAGAACCAATTAAAGAAATTGGAACTTATAATGCCTCTGCTAACTTACATAAAGATGTAAAAAAATCATTCGAATTTGAAGTGATTGGAGAGTAATCTAAGATATAATTATTAAAAAAAGTCTTTCATTAACTTGAAAGACTTTTTTTATGCTTTTATATGTATCTTTTATAAAAAATAATGTAAATTCGTCTATTCAATTTTATTACAATAAATAACAACATTAATATGTCTAAAATTAAATTCGGAACTGATGGTTGGAGAGCTGTAATAGCTAAAGAATATACCGTAGAAAATGTAGCAAGAGTTTCAATTGCAGTTGCCAACTGGTTAAATAAAAATTATAAAAACCCAAGTATAGTTATTGGACACGATTGTAGATTTGGGGGGCAAATGTTTGTTGAATCCGCTTCAAAAATATTTACACATTTTGGAATAAAAGTAATTACAACAGATAAAGGATTTGTTTCTACGCCTATGATATCTTATGCTACTGTTAAGTTAGAAGCCAATTTAGGAGTAGTAATTACTGCAAGTCATAACCCACCAACTTACAACGGATATAAATTAAAAGGTAGCTTTGGTGGTCCATTAGCACCCGAAAATGTTGATGAAATTGAAAGAATGATTCCTGCTGAAAATCAAATCAACTTAGATGTGGTATCCATAGAAAATGCTAAAAATAAAAAGCTATATGAAATTTTAGACATTGAACAACTATATATTGATGCTGTTAACACAACTTTTGATTTAGATATTATTAAAAACTCAGGATTAAAATTAGTTTATGACGCTATGTATGGTGCAGGTCAAAATGTTTTAAAACGATTGTTGCCAGATATAGAATTTTTACATTGTGAAGAGAACCCTACATTTAAAGGACAAGCCCCAGAGCCAATTGCTAAAAACTTAAAAGAATTAGAAGCTTTTATTAAACATAATGGCAATATTGATTGCGCTTTAGCAACAGATGGAGATGCGGATAGAATTGGTTTATATAATTCTAAAGGTGAATTTGTTGATTCTCATCACATCATTTTATTATTGATTAACTATTTAGTTAAAGATAAAGGTTTAACAGGTAAAGTTGTTACAGGATTTTCATCTACACCACGCATTAAAAAAATGTGTAACCATTACGGCTTGGAGCACCAGGAGGTGTCTATTGGATTTAAACATATAGCGGGTATAATGGCAGATGAAAATCAAGATGTGTTATTGGGTGGTGAAGAAAGTGGAGGTATTGCTATTAAAACTTTTATTCCTGAGCGTGATGGCATCTGGATGGGATTAACCATTTGGGAATATATGGCTAAATCAGGAAAAACACTTGAAGAACTTATTGAAGAGGTTTACCAAATTGTTGGAGAATTTGCTTTTGAACGTTCAGATTTACACATTGATGAAGCTTTAAAGCAAAAAATTATAAAACAGTGTCAAAATAAAGAGTTTAATATGTTTGGCAAATATAAAGTTGAAAGGGTTGAAACCTTAGATGGGTTTAAATACTTTTTTGATGAGGACCGTTGGTTAATGATTCGTCCATCTGGAACGGAACCTGTTTTAAGAACGTATGCAGAAGCACCAACACTTAAAGAAGTTAGGCATATACTTGAAAATTGTAGGTTGACCATTGGCGCTTAATAATGAATAATGCGTTTGGAAATATCTTTAAATTTACTTCCTTTGGAGAATCTCACGGCGTTGCTATTGGTGGTGTTATTGATGGTTGTCCTTCAAATATTGAAATAGATTTAATAAAAATTCAAACTCAATTAAATAGACGTAAACCTGGACAATCAATTATTACAACCCAACGTAAAGAAACTGATACTGTTGAATTTATATCGGGTTTATTTGACGGAAAAACAACAGGAGCACCTATTGCTTTTATCATTAAAAATAATAACGCTAAAAATAAAGATTACGCGCATTTAAAAGGGGTATTCAGACCTTCTCACGCAGATTATACTTACCACAAAAAATATAAAAATAGAGATTATAATGGCGGTGGAAGAAGTAGTGCCCGCGAAACAGCTATTAGAGTAGTTGTAGGAAGCATTGCCGAACAAATTTTAAATCATTTTTTAAATTATAGTGTCTCAATCACTGCCTATGTGTCCCAAATTGGCGAAATAGCGGTTAATATCCCTTATCAGCAACTGAATTTTTCTTCAATTGAAGACAATTTGGTTAGATGTCCTCTGTCTGATGTGGCTGAAAAAATGGAAAAACTAATCAAAAATACCAAAAAACAGGGTAATACTATTGGCGGAAAAATAACTTGCGTAATTAAAGGTGTTCCTGTAGGTTTAGGTGACCCCATTTATCAAAAATTAAATGCACAACTTGCAAATGCTATGTTTAGTATAAATGCAGTTAAAGGTTTTGAGTTAGGAAGTGGTTTCCAATCTATATCAATGTTTGGAAGTGACCACAATGATGAATTTTATATAGAAGATAATAATACTGTAAAAACTAAAACTAATTTTTCTGGAGGTGTACAAGGCGGAATTTCTAACGGAGAGGATATATACTTTAATGTGGCGTTTAAACCTGTTGCAACCTTAATGCAAAAACAAAAATCTGTTGATGTTAATAACAATGAGGTTGTTATTGAAGGTAAAGGACGCCACGACCCTTGTGTGGTACCGAGAGCTGTACCTATTGTTGAAGCCATGACAGCCATTGTTTTACTTGATTCGTTTTTAATGAATAGAGCCTTGAATTAAAGTTTTAACACGTTCTATCATATCCAATAATGGCATTGAAGCATCAATCCAATGAATGTGATGACCTTGTTTCTCCATTCTTCTAAACCAAGTCATTTGTCGCTTTGCAAATTGATGAATGGATACATTTAAACCGTCAAACATTTCTTTTTTTGAAATTTTACCTTGTAAATAATTACCAATCCATTTGTATTCCAATCCATAATAAGATAAATCCTCATAAGTTAAACCATCAGCCAATAAAGACTTTACTTCATCATACATTCCGTTATTTAAACGGTGAGATAATCTTTGAGTTATTTTTTGTCGCCTTAACCCTCTCTCAATATTAACCCCAATAATGATAGACTTAAAAGCAGGGTAGGTTGGTGGTTTCCAAGTAGGATGTTCTTTTAAATAAGCATCAATTTCCAAACCTCTAATAATTCTCTTTTTGGTACTTTGGTCTAATTTAGATTTTAAATCATCAGGTAATTTTTCCCATTTTTGTTTTAATTCAGCTAAATCTAATTGATTTAATTCTGTTCTTAATGTTTCATTTGGTGGAATACCCAAAAATATATTTCCATTTAGTGCAGTTTCAATGTACAAACCACTACCCCCACATAAAATTGGTTGCTTTTTTCTTTTTAAAATAGTATTAAACGCATTTAAAAAGTCTTGTTGATATTCCCAAATATTGTATTTATAGCCAGCATCTCTTATGTCGATCAAATGATAGGGTATTTTCTTTCCGTTAATGACATATTCATCAAGGTCCTTACCCGTACCTATATCCATTTTTCGATAAATCTGTCTTGAATCGGCAGAAATTATTTCACCCTTTATTTCATAAGCCAATTGACAAGCTAATTTTGTTTTGCCTGATGCGGTTGGCCCTAATATGGTTATAAGTGTATTCAAAATAAAAAAATGATGTTTTCAAAGGTAGTTATTTTTCAAAATTATATTACTTTCGCTTTATGAAATCTTTTATATTGTTGTCTATCACTTTTTTATTACTGACCACTTGTGTAGAGCATCATCAAGAATCCAGTACAAAAGTTGATATATTTGAAAAAATACAAGATATTGACATAAAATATGCCAAGCGTTTTTCAGTAGATACAACACATAAAGCGTACACTAAAATAGAAATAAATTCAGGTGATTCTAAATATAAATTTTACGACTCAATTTTTATTCCTCATAGTTCTAATTACAACTTTAATAATCACAAAGTAATTTATAATAACTACAAAAACATAGCTATACAATCTGTGACATATTTTGCTTATTTAGAAGCTATTGATATGACGAGTTCAATTAAAGGTTTGAGTGGGTTTGATTATATGTCTAAAAATGATATTAAAAAAGTATTACGCAAAAATAAGGTAATAGAAATCAGTAATGAAGGAGAAATTTTAATGGAAAAATTACTTAAAATTAATCCAGATTTATTTTTAATTTATCCTTACGAATTGGAAACTGCAAGTAAATATAAAAGAAATGGCATACAAACATTATTAGTAGCAGAGTATTTAGAAAGCACACCATTGGGTCGCTTGGAATGGATTAAGTTTTTTGGATTAGTGTTCAATAATTATCATAAAGCAAATGCTATATTTAATCAAAAAGAAAAGTCATATTTAAAACTAAAACAAGCGTACGACAGCACTAAAACACTGTTTTTTAACCTACCATTTAATGACAATTGGGCAATGCCTTCAACAAATTCGGTTACGGTTAATTTAGCTACTGATGCTGGGTTAAGTTATATTTATAAAAAAGAGACTTCTGTTGATAATTTAGTACTATCAAAAGAGGAAGTTTGGGAGCAAGCCATTCATTCAAAATATTGGATTATTATTGCATCAAGACCTAAAAAGTTTAGTTTGAAAGACTTACTTAAAGAAGAAGATATTTATAAAGAGTTTGAAGCTGTAAAAAATGGAAACGTTATTTTTTGCAACACTTCATTTACCGATTATTTTACAAGAGGTCCAGTACAACCTGAATTGATGTTGCAAGATTTAATCAATTGTATCAATAAAAATGATACCTCAACGACATATTTTAAAATATTAAAATGAAGTTAAAAAATGACATACTGATACTGTTATTTTTTAGTATTTTTTTAGTTGTTTTAGGTGTTTTTAGTTTAAGAGTAGGTACAGTTAATATTGATTTTTCAGATATTTTAAAACTACTAAAAGGAAACTCAGTTGATTCCCCTTCTTTTTCATATATTATAGAAGCAAGATTAAACCGTACCTTAATGGCAGTTTTGGGTGGAAGTGCTTTAGCTGTTTCTGGATTGATATTACAAGTTTTTTTTAGAAACCCCTTGGCAGGTCCTGGTGTGTTAGGTATCAGTTCAGGGGTAACCTTAGGGGTAGCATTGGTCGTTTTAGGCGGTTTTACGTTGTCAACTTTTCTCGCAGATGTATCACTAATTATATTTGGACTTTTTGGTGCTTTACTTATCCTTTTTATATTGATGATAGTTTCAAAGTATATTATACACTCAGTAACATTACTAATTGTAGGATTAATGTTGAGTTATTTTACCTCTGCCTTAGTAAATGCACTTTATCACTGGTCAGATTTAGAGCAAACCCGTCAATTTATAGTTTGGGGCTTAGGTTCTTTTTCAGCAGTTAAAACAGAAGTCATTAAATTTATGATTCCTTTTTTTATACTGGTATATATCAGTTTAATTTTTTTGATAAAACCACTAAATGCTTTGGTATTAGGCGAACATTACGCAAAATCAATGGGAATTAATGTAAAACATACTAAGGCTATCATTATAATAATTACAAGTGTGCTTACTTCTGTGGTAACCGTTTATTGCGGACCAATAGCATTTATTGGTATTGCTGTACCCCAAATAAGCAGACAATTTATAAATAAAAGCAACAAGCTTACGCAATCATTTCAATTAAAAATACCCATAACTTTGCTGTTAGGGGCAATTTTTGCTTTATTGTCTGATATTATATTAAGGGGGGGGGGCAATACACTTCCTTTAAACACGGTAACATCTTTAATTGGCGCCCCCATCATTATATGGACCATCATTAAAATGAATAGGGCAGTTAGTCATTAAATAGATTTCAAAATTTTATTTGGGACAGTTAATGTGCTTAATAATTGCCTCTTTTTGTCCATCACCTGGCCAAAGTTTTAAGCCTTTTGGTTCTGTAAATCTGTTATTTTCAGTTAGCCCTTGAATAGAATCAACATTTGTATAAATTACAGTTCTTACCTCAATTTCGGTCTGCGATATCCAAAACCATTTAAAAGAATCTACCTTGCCTTTGCTTTTTGTCCAAGTCCAATGAACGTCTGGTGTTCTCAATGGTGCGCCCCAACAACCTTCGCCTACGTAAACAATTCCTTTTGCGTCATCTCTAACAAATCCACCATCTTCTTTATTATTTTTTTGACGTTTAATAGGGTAGGTTGTTTTGGTAATGTGAGAATCGCACTCTAAAACCAATCTTACACCGTATTTTTCAAGTAATGGAATCCAATATTTATAAATTAACTTAGGGATTCTGTGTTTTAGTTTCCATTTAATATGAGGACGGCAAGCTCTATGATATTGTGGTATTTGCCAATAAAAATTTTGATGTTGTTCTAAAGTACGTTTTAAAAAACTTCTTTGTGAGGCTATACTAATTTCTGTATTCAAATTGATGACATTGAGTAAAGTTCCACCTAATTGAACACTATACGCATTATTTTTAGCAGGACAATCAAAAAAATTAACCAAATCTTTGTTTGTTATTTCGTGATTTCCTCTACTTGTTATAATTGGTATAATTCTATTATCGTAATCTTTATAGGTTAAGGCCCAATCTTCAAACCAAAGTTTCCACCTTTCCTCAGTGTCTATATCTGTGTAATCTCCATCAAACATAATGGCATCAGGTACTAATTTTCCTACCATCTTAAACCCCCATTGGCGCTGTTTACGTCTTGTACGCGAATCACCACCTCCTATTATTGATAAACGTTGCTTAGGATCGTTAGCGGTTGTTTTAAACCAATACCTTTGAGATTGTCCCTCAGAGTCAACAATCACGAAATAATAACCGGTATTTGGCCTTAATTGGTTCAATCTAACAAAATGATTGTGAAATCCTTTAAAATGATTACTTGCACTGGGTGTTTTTTGATTTGGATACTTTTCAAATTCGGCAACTTTAAAATCTACAGTGCCGTAATACACTACCGGATTGTCTCCGCTTAATTGATTCCAACCAATAGTTGCCTGATTAGAAGCATTGTGGTTAAACATCACACGTACAGCATTAATTTTGGCAAAAG
>DQTE01000140.1 GCA_015662905.1 Crocinitomix sp.
ACTTGTTACCTGACCACTACACACATCTTGATTATCCACTTGTCCTACACCTTGAATTGTAAATGTAACCGATAAAGGATACATATTACACCCATCTTGGGTAAACACAGTATTTCCACTAATTATAGTAAATGTTATAGGAACATTTTGTGGTAAATTTGTATAATCATAATATACCCAGTCTAAATAAGTGTTTTGTTGGCTACATCCTGCTGCAAACACAATAGGAGTTGAACACCCTGGTAATTGTCCCGCTTGCAGTCCATGAGCTACTCCTGCGGGAGATTGAGTTTGCGTTTGCGTATTTCCATTTATATCCAAAGAAATGGTCATTGTAGTTGAATTTGGATCTTCGTATCCATGCCAATGTTCTACCCATATTCTTAAATCTCCATTACAACTTACACAATATTGAATTTGTACAGAATGTGCACTTAAATATGCAGGGGACAAAAGAAAGAGCCAAAGGCTAAAAAAGGTTCTTAATAAATAATTCATAGTATTTGGTTTTTAGTGATATATATCATAGTTGACGTTTTTATTTTATGTAAGGTTGCCTTAAATTAATTAATCTTAATAATTTTTTTATGTATTTTAAAGCTTTTGGTGTTCAACTCTACAATATAAGTCCCGTTTTCAAAACTTTCTAAATCGATTGAAATTAGGCTTTTTTGTTGAACGTTTATTGTTTTTAATAATTTCCCATTTATTGAATAAATTTTTACAATTACATTCTCAGTTGGTTTAGAAAAGCGAATATTAAAATTATTTTTTACAGGATTTGGAAACAGTTCAAACAATGCATTAATATTTTCTTCTATTCCTAAACCTTCTACCAGGTAACAAGCAGATGTATCAGAACAATAATTATTGGTAATGATTACAGCGTAACTTCCATTGGTCTGAGGTTCATATATTGAGTTTGTTTCTCCTACTATTGGCTGTCCTGTTGAACAGTCTATCCATTGATAGGTTACGCCTGTTGATGCATTAGATATTAATAAATTCATTCCTATATGCTGAACACTTGTATCAACATAACTTACATTAATAAGTGTTGTTATACTACTATCGCAACCATAAATTGTTGTTAAATTACTTTGATGAATAAAATTTCCTTGAATATTAGTCAATATAAATCCATCAGGAAAAGTATAGCTGTCACCTCTACAGATGGTGTCATACACAGCAAATGTGTATGCCGATTGAACAAATAAATTTGTGGTAATTATAGTGTCACAGGACATTGTTGAACTGATTATACTGGTATGTGAAGTATCTGATATCACACTTGAATAGATTGTACTGTCAGGAAATAAGTAATCATTACCATAGCATACGTTAACATTTTCAGAGATTAAAAAAACTGGATTAACAGATATGATTGTTGTTACAACACTATCACACCCTTTTGATGAAGTTAAATTATTAACATGCGATATTGGTGCGGTAATGTTTGTTTGAATTGTTCCATCAGGAAATACAAAATCATCTCCCTCACATAATTGAACAAATTCATCTATATTGAATAAGGAGTCAACTGTAACAGTTATTGTGATAATACTATCACATCCGTATATTGTTTGTAAATAACTTGTGTGTGACACTTCTGAAGTTATATTTGTATCTTGATAACCGTCAGGATAGGTAAAGCTTTGCCCATAACAAACGGACAGGGTATCTTTTACAGAATAAACAGGCTTTGCATAAACTACAGTTGTGATGATACTATCACACCCTAATTGAGTTTGTAACGTACTATTATGAGTTAAGTTTGTTGTTATGGTTTGAGTCGTACCATCAGGAAAAGTATAACTGTCACCCACACAAATATTAACTGATTGGTTAAACTGAAATTTTGGCTTTACAAAAAGATTGACCACCATTGAGCTATCACAACCATTTACGTTAGTAAAATAAGAGGTATCCACTAATGATGTTGTAATGTTAGATTGAGAAGTGCCATCAGGAAAAATATAATTTTCCCCACTGCAAATACTGTCATTTATGGTTACGATATCATTGGCGTTTACAAAGATTTGTGTTGAAACAGATGAAGTTCCACACGTGTTGGTGGCAGTTGCGGTAAAAGTGTTTAATCCTACCGTATTAGGAATAAACCAAACACTATCTGAAACACCGTTGTCCCACATATAAGTTGTTGCTGAACCGGTAGCGTCTATAAGTACTGAATCTCCTAAACAAAGTGTATCTATACTTTGACTAATAAAAATGGTAGGTTTTGCACACAGTTCAATAAAAAAGTTTTGTGAATTAAAAACGCCATTTGTGCCGTCAAAATCTAATTTTTTGGTAACTACATCATTAACAAAATCATATTCAATAATAACACCTTTATTGTAAGCACCTCCATAACTATTGTATGCATAAAGTTTTCCATTAGAAGATTCCATAAAATTTCCTTTAGGGTTTGCTCCATTTACACCTCCGTCAAAATGATATTTGACTGTATAGGTACTTGTAGTTATATCGTATTCAAAAATAACCCCAGAATTGTTATTACCTCCTTCATAAGTCATTCCGTATAGTTTACCATTTGAGGCAACAAACACATCTCCATAAGCGTGTGCGCCATTTGCACCGTTAAAATCGACTAACTTTGTGGTTGTATTTGTAAGGTAATCATATTCAAACAACAACCCTTTATTGTTAACTCCCCCAAAACTTGACAGAGCATACATTTTTCCGTTGGGTGCAAACACCAAACTACCTTCAGGATGATATCCATTAGATACACTGTCTAAGTCTATTCTTGTTATACAAATATTTGTTACTGGGTCAAATTCGAACAACGTACCAAATCCGTTAGCACCTCCATGACCCGATAAGCCGTACATTTTTCCATTTGGTGCTTCAAGCAATCTGCCATGTGGTCCGCTACCTAAAATTGTATTGTCAAAATCTACTAAACTTGAATAGATGTTTGTGTTTAAATCATAACTGTAAATAACCCCATAGTTTAAAGCCCCTCCAAAAGTGGTTATCCCGTATAATTTACCATTAGTAGATTCAATTACTGGTCCTATTGGTAAACTCCCCGTAGGGTCTTGAAAATCATGCAAGTGAGTATATGTTCCTGTGACATAGTTGAACTCAAAAAGAACCCCTCCGAAAAAGGGTCCATCTTGATATGTTACACCATATAACATATCATTTGTTGCATGTAAAAGTCCTGTGTGTGGTTTTTTTCCATCACTCAAACTTATCCAATCATATTGAAGTTGATAATTGTTTCCCGCAGTATCTAAATTAAAAATGGTACCAGCTAATATACTCCCACCACTATTGGTTGTACCCCATAATTGAGGTTGCGCAAGAGAATACGTACTTGATAATATAGCAATAGCTATTATTATTGAATAAACAGTTTTTGACATTTTAGGATTTTTAAATAGACAGTAAATATACAATTTTATTTTAAATGACAAAAAAAAATGATTAAACATCTTAAATACGCAAGTTAATAAAAAGTCTTAAAATATTTGTTTTTAGGTTTTAATTTTTGGGTTTTTCGAATAATTTTTTGATTTTTTCTTGTTTTTTGAGTTGG
>DQTE01000259.1 GCA_015662905.1 Crocinitomix sp.
CCACCAGCCATTATAACTTTATTAACTTTTTTATCTTTCCATTCAAACTCACAGGTTGATTTAGTCCTATTTTTTTCTTCTTGTGTTATTTCTATTTCACTACCAACATTACAAATAGTTCTAATTTCATCTATTGAAATTAATTCACAAGGACTATCAATTGAGGATAAGCTATTGTCTTTCAAATTTTCAAATTTCCCCTCTTTTTTTTGAGTTTCTTCTTTGGTGTCGCTGTTATTACATGATAAAATAATTAATATTAAGAATAATACAGCTGAGATATTTTTAAAATTCATTCGTCTAATTTTTTGGTTAGTTTATAACAAATATATAATTTTTTTTAAAACTAATAGTTTATTATCTTTTAAAGAGAAGAAGACGCTGTTAAAAGTAAATAAATTTTTATGAGAATTAATTAGCACTAAACACCTTTTTCCCGTTTAAGTATGTACTTAAAACAAAGGTTTTTAAAATATCAGTTTCATCAATACGCATAATGTCTTTTGACAGTATAACAAAGTCAGCATTTTTACCAGTTTCTAAACTTCCTCTTTCATGTTCTTCAAAATTTGAAAAAGCTGCCCAGTAGGTTATTCCCATAAGTGCATCTTTTCTGCTTAGTGCATTTTCTTTTTGAAAGCCATTTTTTGGCTGACCATTTTTATCTTTTCTACTTATGGCAGCATAAAATGTCTCTAATACTGATATGTTTTCAATTGGAAAATCTGTGCCAAGTGCCACCAAACCTGCTTTTTGTAATAATGTATTGTAAGCATAGGCATATTTTACTCTATCTTTTCCTAGTCTTTTTTCTGCCCAACGCATGTCAGAGGTACAATGCGTAGGTTGAATTGACGGAATAATTCCTATGGTCTCAAAATAATCAAAATCTTGAGGTCTTAACACCTGTGCGTGTTCTATTTTCCAACGGTGGTCAGGTTTGTCTTGAATAATTTCGGCATATAATTTTAACATAACAGTATTGGCAGAATCTCCAATGGCATGCGTATTGACTTGATAGCCTATTGTTTTTGCTAAGTTAGCAATATCTTTTAACTCATTTATTTGATGTAGTAAATGTCCATGTTGTTTTGATTTGTCAGTATAAGGTTTGTGCAAACAAGCCCCCCAAGATCCTAAAGCACCATCTGCAATAATTTTAAAAGACCTTATGTGCAAAGCGTTTTTTTTCACTATTCCATTTTGGCTTGCAAATTCAATATTATCATCATCTGTGTATAACATCATATAATCATTAATTAACAAGGTTTTGTCTTTATACAGTTGTAAAAACAAATCTCTATCGGCAGGTATTACTCCAGCATCATTAATAGAGGTTAATCCTTGTTCAAATAATTTTTGTTGTGCTTTTATTAAATACTGTTTTTTGTCTTCTTCTGTCCAATCAGGAATAACTTTTACAAGAGAATCTATGGCATTATCAATAATTATTCCGGTTAATACGCCATTGCTTTTAATAATTTGTCCTCCGTCTATGTTTGTATATTCATTAAACCCAGCTAATTCTAGTGCTTTTAGATTTGCCAAACCAGCATGTCCGTCAATTCTTTTTATAAAAATGGGCGTGTTAGGATACTTTTTATTGAGCAGTTCATTGGTTGGAAATATAGAATCATTCTCCCAGAGGGTTTGGTCCCAACCCCTGCCTAATATCCAATCATTATTTGGATTTTCTTTGACAAACTGGTCTATTCTGCTTATAACCTCATCAAAAGATTTAGCCCCTACCAAATTTACCTCTCTTAGTGTTTTTGCATAATTTAAAAAATGGCAGTGTGCATCATAAAATCCAGGATAAATTGGTTTAAGCTCTGCATCTACAATGTTATCACATTTGTAACCGTTTAGAATTTCTCGTTCAGCTCCTATTTGAAGAATTTTACCGTCTCTTATAGCCATTGCTTGATAAATTCCAAAATCACTATCACAAGAATATATTCTCGCATTATGAATGATTAAATCTGCTGTATCACCTTGGTAACAACTTGACAGCATTATCAGTGCCGAACTAATAAAATATATCAATTTAATTGGTTTCATGTTTAATAGGTTTTAGTAGTATAAAAGAAATAATTAATATCAATAAATCAACAGGCATTTTGTATCGCACCATTGCACCAAACACTGGTGTAGTAAGTCCTATTAATAAAGCTAAAAACAAAGTTGAGAGCAATAAGTAATATAACAACCATTTTTGAACTTGAGACAACATTCCTGTATTTATAAGTGCATAAAAGATAAAAAGTAATAAAATTATATTCTGAACAAAAGCAAATATCTTTAAAGATGTACCATTATCCCACGGAAAAGGACGAACTATAACATCAAAAATGGCCTGAGGACTATTTTTAAGTAATTGCGTAGCAGAATTATCAATGGATGGTATTTCGTAGAATGATTTTGAGGGGGGAATGCTTAGGTAAAGCTCGTATTTAGTACTGTCGGCTTTTAGTAAAAATGGATAAAAGGTTTTGGTACCAAATAGCTTGTAATTTGACGGCATTGACTTTTTTACGACTAACATTGTGTCATCAACGGTTTCAAATCTGTTTAAATAATTATATTCGCTATAACAAACAGCAGAATCGCTAACAAAATACACCCCGCCTTTGGCTACATTTGTCATATCTTTTTGCCTTAAAGATATACGGTTAGTAAAATGAAGAGGAATGACATCATAAATCAATAAAAAAAATGAGCTAATAATTACGATTAACGTTCCCCAAATATAATTGGTTTTAAATTTAAAATAGTAGCCTATAAATAACAAAATTGATAAAGATATGATGATAAATCCCACATAAGGTTTATTGAAAATTAACAACAAGCCAGAAATAATAAGACATACAACAAACCCTCTTATTTTTTTTTGTTGGTAAAATAAGTTTAAGGCGTAAAAAAATAGTCCTAATGCTAGTAAAAGAATGCTTGATTTAGTGATACCTCCGCCCCAAAAAGCTATTGAAGGTAAAAGCGTAAGGCCCCACCAAAACCATTGTTTACGATTAATAAAATTTTTAAAAGACTTATAAATTAAAAAACAGCCTAAAAATCCCAAAAAACTGTGAATTAAGAGGTGGGTAAATACATTTCCTTTTGAAATGAAATATATCAATGAGTTTACTTTTATGATTAATCTATTGTCATTAAGGTAATCATAATCATTAATACCTAAAAAAATTTGTGTAGGCTCTAAATAAGGTTGTAATACGGGGTTGCGAAAGTCGGCAAAGCCAAACAATAGCTTTATATATTCTAAAGGATAATCGTAAGCTATAGCATTAATACTTTTTGCGTTGTTTATAAATCTACCAGCGTCACCGTATAAACTTCCGTTTCCGTAATAATACACCATTACCCAATAAAAAAACAGACTTAAAAGGAGCTTGTAAGCCCAAGATATTAGCACGACACTTGTTGACAAATTACAATCTTTAAAGTAATTAAAAATTATATAAGTTAAAACTGCTAAAACTGCAATAAAGGTCATGGGTTGATTTTGGTTGAGACAAAAGTATAAAAATTAAACCGAATTAACAGTATTTGGATTATAACAGATTTGGGGTTGAGGTGTAAGGATTGTAAGATTATATTTTTGTCAGAAATTATGTTTGTATATTCAAATCTTTTTTCGTTTATTTTTTTTAAAGATATTCATTTAACTTCACTCTATGGATTAAAATGTTTAGTTTATCAATATTCTTTTCAATTATATTCATAATACAAATATATCATAATATATAGAATATATTAATAGAATGAAATGTTAATCTTACAAGGTATTAGTAATACTTTATTTAGTATTTGCTTAAATAATAAACTAATACTAATTTTGCAATATGGAAAACAATCTTTGTATAAGGACAGTGGCTAATAGTGAACAAATTGCAGATTGTAAGCAAACAATTACTGAATTAGACGCCTCTTTTGATTTACTTTCAAATGCGTTAAGTTTGGTAGGTAACAAGGTAAGGTTAAAAATATTATTTCTACTGTTTAAAGAGAAAAAACTATGCGTTTGTGATTTAAGTGATATTCTTAAAATGAAAATATCGGCAATCTCTCAACATTTAAGAAAATTAAAAGATCGTAATTTAATTGTGCCTAATAGAAAATCTCAAACGGTATATTATTCGCTAACTAAAGAATACAAAGACATTTTAATGCCATTTTTCAATCTTATTGACAACAATAAATTATTAGATATATTATGAAAAATAACAAAAAAATATTAGGTACTGGAGTATTAACAGCTATCGCATCATCTCTGTGTTGTATTACGCCAATTTTAGCAATGATATCAGGCTCGTCAGGTTTAGCATCTTCATTTTCATGGCTAGAGCCATTCAGACCTTATTTACTTGTTTTTACAGTTGCCGTACTAATATTTGCTTGGTTTCAAAAATTAAAACCAAAAAAAGAAATTGATTGTAACTGTGACGCTGAGGACACTTCTTTTTTACAATCTAAGTTATTTCTTGCAATGGTAACCTTATTTGCAATAATAATGATGATGTTTCCATACTATTCATCAAATTTTTATTCCCAAAACCATAAAGAAATAATTGATGTTAATACTCAAAATGTTCAAACAGTTAAACTAAAAATAGACGGCATGACGTGTTCTTCCTGTGAAGAACATATTAATTATAGCATAAATCAATTAAAAGGGATTATTAAAGTGAATTCATCTTATGAAAAAGGTTATAGTGAAGTTAAATTTGACAAATCAAAAATTGGTATTGAAGACATTAAAAAAGCAATTAATTCAACTGGATATACAGTAAAAAAATAAAGTGAAATGAAAATAGAATTAAAATCAACAATTACTTGTCCTCAATGTGGACATAAAAAAGAAGAGGTGATGCCTACAGATGCCTGTCAGTTTTTTTACGAATGTGAAAACTGTAAAGTAATTTTAAAACCAAACCAAGGTGACTGTTGCGTGTATTGTTCATTTGGAACAGTCCCCTGCCCGCCTATACAAGAAAATAAAAGTTGTGGAGACACAAATTGTTGTTAGTACTCGAGACAAGTGCAAAATTGCGAGATTAGTCGTTTTATACAAATTGTAGCTCTAATCATTGGCGATTTAGACGAGTAATATTTTATATGCTATCAATATTGTATGAGCAATATTAGTTTTCTTTAGTGTTTGCTTAATGAGTAAAAAAAGCTAAAACAGAATAGACCTTAATTCCACCGTATTTTCAGATAGGTGTGGATGGTTGCTTTATTTCAATTCGGCGTAGCAAGAGCGACAAAGTGGTACGTATTTCTCTTTTTCACCCAACACCACTTGTTCAGTTTCTTGTGTAATTCTGTGCGATATTCTAGCAGGTCCTGAGCAAAAAGTGCAAACTGAATTTAATTTAATAATCTCATCAGCAATAGCTAAAACTTTAGGCATAGGTCCAAAAGGTAAGCCTCTATAATCTAAATCTAAACCTGCACAAATTACTGTTTTATTATTATTGGTTAAAGTATTGCACACATCTATAATAGAATCATCAAAAAATTGAACCTCATCTATAGCAATGACATCAGCATTTAAATGATAATCTAAAATTTCAACAGGCCTATTAACATTAAAAGCAGAGGTTTCATCTTTGTCGTGAGAAACAATTGAATCTTTAGCATACCTATCATCAATTTTTGGCTTAAATACAAACACTTTTTTTCCTAAAGTTTTGTATTCGTTAATTACCCTTATCAAGGTTTTAGTTTTACCAGAAAACATAGGACCACATACAACTCTTATTTGAGCATTTCGCTCAGATTGTGTAAAACTGCTTTTTAATGAGATTTTAACATCTCTTTTGTAAGAAATTTCCAAAATAATTCGATTTTCATCAAATATATATTTAATTTTACCACAAGTTATAAAATTGTGAATAAATAAGAAAAATTGTGGATACTTCATTCAAATCATTAAGCCAAATTGTTGAGATTGTTTCTGAACAAGTACAAAAAGTTAACAAAGGAGAGTTGGATTTATCTCAAATAGAGTTATTAACCTTAAATGCACAAGAACTCTACGAAAGATTAGTGGTTATTAGACATAAAGCTTTTGAAAAATTAGCCGATAATCAGCCTAAAGAAATCAAAAATGTAAACATTAGCCCAACAGAAAAAAAAGTAGAACAAGATGATCTGTTTTTTGACTTGACTCAAGAAGATTCAAATTCAACCAATGATGCTGAAGCCGAAATGCTTTTTGATTTTAGTCAACCTGAAGCCGAAATTAAAAACGAGAGTTCAACTACCATTAAAGATATTGACCTAAAGTCAGAATCAGCATCAACAAAAAGTTTAAACGATAAATTTGCCTCTAACAATTCCCTTAATGAGGTGTTTAAAACTACACAAAAAAATTCGTTAGCGGATAAATTAAAATATGCTCCAATCTCAGATTTAAAATCGCATATTAACATTAATCAAAAATTTTTATTTGTGAGTAAATTATTTAATGGAGATAATGAAATATATAATCAGATGATTGAAAAGTTAAACAATCAACTAAGTGGAGATGATGCAAGAGAATTATTAAACGAACTCTCAGTTAAAAACAATTGGGATGTAGAAGATGAAAATGTGATTGATTTTGTAGAAATAGTTGAAAGAAGATACTTGTAAAACCTAATTTTTTAATGACAATTAAAAAGATAAAATTGTTTTTAAGCCTAATTAGCTTTATATTAGTAGTACAAGTAAGCTATGCTCAAAAACAGTACGCTAAAACCATTTTAGATTCCCTATGTAGTCAAAATTATGCAGGTAGAGGCTATGTAAAATCAGGTGTTGAAAAATCAGCATTGTTTTTAGAAGATGAGTTAAAAAAGATAGGGGTAAAACCTTATCCAAATCGTGCATATCAACAAAAGTACAGTTTTGGGGTTAATACTTTTCCTTATCCAATACAGGTAAAATTAAATCAAAAAGAGTTAGCTATAGGAAAAGATTATTTAGTAGATGCTATGTCAGGTTCTGCGCTAGGACAATTTGAAGTTTTAGAAATAAATACCAAAAATTACTTACAATACCAAAATATTTTAAATGAAGTAGGCAAAATCATAGTTTATAATTTTACAAATTTAAGCAACAGAGATAGTATTCTATTTTTTAAAAAATTAGCGTATCAAACCATAAAATACACACCAGCTGTATGGGTAGAAAGAAATAAGATGATGTATTCAGTTGGCAGACGTGCCTTTAAATATCCCTTGATTCATATAGATGAAAAAGCATATTATACCCCAAAAACAATTACTTTGAAAATAAATAATAAATATGTCCCTTCTTATACATCAAGTAATGTTGTGGGATATATTCCACCAAAGAAAGATATTTTTAACTTATTTAAAAGAGATAAATACATTGTATTATCTGCACATTACGACCATTTAGGACAAATGGGACAGGCGATCTTCCCAGGAGCAAATGATAACGCAAGTGGCGTTGCTATGATTTTATCCTTAGCAAAGTACTTTATTAAAAACCCTGTAAAATATGGTGTAATTTTATGCTTGTTTAGTGGTGAGGAAGCAGGACTTGAAGGTTCAAAATATTTTGTGAGTCATCCCTATTTTAGACTTAAAAAAGTTAAGTTTGTATTAAATGTTGATATAATGGGCGGAGCAAGCAAAGGCATTACGGTTGTAAACGCTACCAAATACCCTAAACAATTCAAATTGCTTACCTCAATAAACAATGAAAACAAGTATTTGAATCAGGTCAATAAAAGAGGAGAGTCTGCCAATTCAGATCATTATTTTTTTTCACAAGTTAAAGTACCTGCTTTTTTTATTTATTCTGTAGGTGATGTCAAAAATTACCATGATATTAATGATAAAGCAGAAAACACTCCGTTAAATAACTTTAATAAAGTTCAAAAACTGTTAATTGATTTTATAAATCAACTTTAAATTAGATACTATGAGTAAGTTATTTTTCACAACATTAAGTGTGTGTTTTTTGTTTTTTAGTCAAGCACAAAAATATGTTGAATATTATGACAATGGAAGCTTAAAACAAATATCACATTATAACAAAGGGAAAAGAGATGGAGAATGGATATGGTATTCAGAAACAGGAAAAACAGAACAAATATCTCATTATAAAAATGGGACAAGAGTTGGAGAATGGCAATTTTATGATGAAAATGGAAATATAGACGCTATTGAAAATTACAATGAAAAAGGAGAATTAGATGGGGTATATAAATCTTTTCATAAAAATGGTAATACAAAATCATTAGGATACTATAAAAATAATGAACGTGTAGGAGAATGGAAGTGGTGTAATGAACAAGGAGATGTAAAAACACAAAAAAATTACGGAAATAACTAACTTTTAATTGGTAATCTATTAATAAATATATACATTTGCAGTCCAAAATTTGGGTATGTCAGCAGATGTTAAAATATTTACAGGTAGAGCGACTAAGAAATTAGCTGAGAAAATAGCGTTATCTTACGGTAAAAACTTAGGCAACTCAGTTGTTACAGAGTTTTCTGATGGAGAGTTTGAACCTTCTTTTGAGGAGACCGTAAGAGGAAAAGACGTATTTATTGTTCAATCAACAATGCCACCAGCAGAAAATTTGCTAGAGTTATTACTAATGATTGATGCAGCAAAACGTGCTTCTGCAAATTCTGTTGTTGCTGTTATACCATATTTTGGATTAGCAAGACAAGACAGAAAATCAAAACCAAGAGTGGCAATAGGAGCAAAGTTAGTTGCCAATATGCTTGAAGTGGCAGGTGTAAGCCGTATTATGACCATGGATTTACACGCCGATCAAATTCAAGGTTTTTTTGAAATGCCCGTTGACCACCTTTACGCTTCGACTATTTTTATACCATATTTACAAACCATTGATACTGGTAATTTAATTATGGCAGCACCAGATGCTGGAGGTGCAAAAAGAGCTAACTCCTACGCTAAAAAACTTAATTTAGGTTTAGCAATGTGCCATAAACAACGTAAGGTAGCTAATGAAATAGCAGAAATGACCGTAATAGGTGATGTAAAAGGAAAAGATGTAATTCTGGTTGATGATATGGTTGATACAGCAGGAACTTTAACCAAAGCAGCTGACTTGTTTATGGAAAAAGGCGCAAAATCAGTTAGGGCATTTTGTACACATGCTGTATTGTCAGGACCTGCTTACGAGAGAATTGAAAATTCGAGTATTGTAGAATTAGTGGTAACCGATTCTATCCCACTCAAAAAACAATCGGATAAAATAAAGGTGTTAAGTGTGGCACCATTGTATGCTGAGGTGATGAAAAGTTTAATTAAACACGAGTCTATCAGTTCACACTTTATAATTTAGTATATTAATAAAAAAAATAAAGTAAAATGAAAAAAGTATCATTGAGCGGTTCTAAAAGAGAGAACGTAGGGAAAAAAGATACCAAAGCTATTAGAAATTCAGGTAGAGTACCTGCAGTAGTTTATGGTTCAGGAAAACAAACTCATTTCAGTGTAAAACATACTGATATGGAAAAACTTGTTTACAACAAAGATGTATTTAATGTAAACTTAGATATTGAAGGAGATAGTTTTAGTACAATTATTCAAGACATTCAATTTCACCCAGTAACGGACAGAATTTTACATGTTGACTTTTTAGAGTTAGATGACAATAAAAAAGTAAAAGTTGAAATTCCTGTTGTATTAGAAGGAAGATCAGAAGGTGTAATGATGGGAGGTAGATTACAACAAGTATTTAGAAAATTAACTGTTTTTGCTTATCCAAAAGATTTACCAGAGGTAATTAATGTTGATATTACCAACTTAAAAATTGGAGATTCAATCAGAGTAAAAGATTTAATGACAGAAGATATGCAGTTGTTAAACGCCCCTAATGCTGTTGTAGTAGCAATTAAAATGGCTAGAGGTGTTGTGCTTACAGCTGAAGAAGAAGCAGAGGCAGAAGCGGCAGAAGCTGCGGCAGCAGAGGCAGCAGAGGCGGAATCAGCTTCAGAATAAAAAAAATATAATTCTTAAAAAAGGTAGTTATTTTTTTAACTACCTTTTTTATTTTTGCATTAAATGAAATACTTAATTGTAGGTTTAGGAAATCCAGGCGCAAAATACGAAAACACAAGGCACAATGTCGGGTTTAAAGTATTAGATGAACTTGTTAAAGATACAAAGTATGAATTTACGTCTGAAAAATTAGGAGATATTGCTTATTACAAGTTTAAGGGCAGAACTTTGGTTTTGTTAAAGCCCTCTACATTTATGAATCTTAGTGGTAAGTCTTTAAACTATTGGATGCAGAAAGAAAAAATATCCTTAGAAAGAGTGTTGATTATTGTTGATGATATTGCTTTACCTTTTGGCAAACTCCGTTTAAAACCCAAAGGTAGTGATGCTGGACATAATGGTTTAAAAGATATTGCTACTACATTAAACACTACAAAATATCCTAGATTAAAATTTGGTATAGGAAACAATTACCCTAAAGGAAGACAAGTAGAATATGTTTTAGGTGATTGGACAAAAACCGAAAAAGAAAAATTACCAGAGTTACTTAAAAAATCAATAAAGTACATCAAAAGTTTTGTTACCATTGGTATAGCAAGAACAATGAACACCTTAAATCAAAAATAGGTTAAAAGTTAAGCTATCGCTATCTTCTTTTAAACAGCGCAAAGTCTAAATTAGCATAGCTTAATGAAAATTCTAAGCCACCTCCTCTATAATATTGTCCAAATTTAGAAACAGTAATATCATAACTTATTCCAAAACTAAAACTTTTATACATTAATTTTGCCATAGGAATTACAGCATCATTAACTCTTACTGCGAGCCCTACAGACAAATAACTATCTTGATTTAATCCAGTTATTTTTCCTCCTGTCTGTAACCTATACCTTAAAAGTACACCAATTAGTGTTTCTGAGTGAGGTCCTTGTAAAAATTGATTAATAAAAGCATCAACTCCTAACTTTGAACCAGAAAAATCTTTTACAATGGCAGTATGCAATACTAATTTACTATATAATTGTTCAGAAACTGTACCTAATCTATATTTTAACTCAGGTTTATTGATGTGGTAATATGCAACTCCTATTCTAAAATCGGTAGCATCATCTCGGGTAAAATCAACTTTTTTATTGTTAAATCGATACATTAAACCAGCTGACAAATCAGAATAAACAAAAGTAGCTAAGTTGTTTTGTTCACCACTTGGTATATCACTTGAAAAGCCTTCCCCATCAAACTGATTGGCAAAATTTAATACAGAAAAATCACCAAATTTTTGCGATAATCCCATTTGTAAGCCTGCAGAAAATGTATTTAAATCATTAAAAGGTACAACACCAGAGACAGACAGTGCCATCTGTCGTGTGCCAAATTTGCTATCACCACCAATGTCATTAAAAAACTGTAAACCAACTCCCATATAAGCTCCTTTTCCTCTGCGGGGTTTAAATAAATTTAAGTCTGCAGCTAAAGCAGTTGTAAAAAATTTTGTACCAGCATTTACCCATTGATTTTTATGGTTAAAAGTAACTCTTTCCCAGCCTTCAAATACACCAGTGGCAGCTGGGTTAATTAACATAGGTGTTTCAGATGATTGACTGAAATGAATATCTTGCCCGTAAGAAAAACATGAAGCCAATGTAAAAATTATAAATGCAATATTTTTCATATTTTTTTATCTGACTAAAGTTATATTACCTGATTTTTTTGTGTATTCACCATTAGTGGTTGTGTATTCAACAACATAGGTATAAATGCCGGAATTTACTAACTGCCCATTAAAGGTACCGTCCCAATATTCAGTTGGAGACGTAGAGTTAAACATAACTTGTCCCCATCTATCTATTATGATAATTCTGAAGTTAGAAATGTCATAACCTACATAATGTTGCAATTCATCATTCAACCCATCCCCATTTGGAGAAAATGCATTAGGCACATGAACTCCTGTAAATCCTCCCTCTGGAATATTTGGATTGTTTGGATC
>DQTE01000246.1 GCA_015662905.1 Crocinitomix sp.
ACACCCGATTAATATCTGCCATTGAAATGAAGGAAATAGCTGAGCCTTTTATAAAAAGACGAGCAGTAAGACACCTTGAAAAGGGAAGGGTTGTTATTTTTGGCTCAGGTACCGGAAGTCCTTATTTTACGACAGATTCGGCTGCTGCTCTTAGAGCTATTGAAGTGCAAGCTGATGTAATCCTTAAAGGAACAAGAGTAGATGGTATTTATACTGCCGACCCTGAAAAAGATCCAACAGCAACAAAATATGACACTTTAACTTTTGATGAAGCTTATAACAAAGGTCTTAACATTATGGATATGACCGCTTTTACGCTTTGTAAGGAAAACAATGTACCTATTATTGTTTTTGACATGAATAAAAAAGGTAATCTTGAAAAAGTAGTTAAGGGCGAAAATATTGGAACTTTGGTAACTGTTTAATATATTTGCATTATGGAAGAAGAAATTGAATTTATATTTGACGGATTAAATGAAGCCAACGATAAAGCAATTAAACACCTTATTAGCGAGTTAGAAAAAATAAGAGCAGGTAGGGCAACTCCTTCAATGCTGGATAGTGTTACTGTTGAAGCTTACGGTGCGCTTGTGCCTATATCTCAGGTAGCTAATGTCAATACACTAGATGCGCGTACATTAACTATTCAACCTTGGGATAAATCAACTTTAGATGAAATTTCAAGAGGGGTAATTAATGCCAATTTAGGGCTTAACCCTCAAAACAATGGTGAAATGATTATAATCAATGTGCCAATTCTAACAGAAGAAAGAAGAATAGATTTAGCGAAAAAAGCTAAAGCTGAAGGTGAGGTTGCTAAAGTAAGTATTAGAAACCATAGAAAAGATGCGTTAAGTGACATTAAAAAGTTAAAAGATGACGGCCTTTCTGAAGATAGACAAAAAGACTTAGAAGAAGAGGTGCAAAATGTAACAAATACCTATACAAAAAAAATTGATGAATTAGTAGCCAAAAAAGAGGTAGATATAATGAAAGTGTAATAGCTTTACTTTATTTAGAATAATATAGTAAGAAGGGTGCATAACATTGCACCCTTTTTTAATTCCCAAAAAAACACATTTACGTCAATGATAGTTTATTAAACGTTTTTTTTCTTTTAAAACTACAACGTTTTACTCAAAAAACAATTTTTAGCCATTTATGCAATACTTTTAATTTTTAAACGTATTTATAATAAATTTAACCATTATGAAAATTAATTTATTAATACTGTTCTTTTTAAGTGTGTATGTTTCAATGGCTCAAGAAAGAGCAGACATAGGCGTTATTTTTAATTCTCATCAATTAAACAAAGTAAGTATTGATTTCAGAAAATCATTAAAAAATGAAAGTTATAAATTAATAGTAGGTGCATCAATTGGAAGTAATTATGGGAGCTTGTACGGTTATAATTCTAGAATAATCTTTGGTAATGATAGCTTGATAATGTATAGAAACAGTCCTTATAAACAGTTTCAAGGTAGTTTAAAATTTGGAATGGATAAAAGGCTAGCAGACTCATTTTTTTCAATAGGGGCTAATTTTATTTTCTCTTATAGAGATGAAAAAATATGGTTTTATAATGAAAAATACTTTTACATAGATTCAACTAATTTATGGGTACCTGAATATCAAGCGTATCCACATAGTTATGAATCACCAAGTTTTGAAAGTAGTTTAGTGTCAAAACTTAGAAGAGGATATTTTGTACCTCAGCTACAATTCAATTTTTCTGCAAATATTCCTCTGAATGATCAGTTATTGTTACACTTTTTTGTTGGACAATTAATTGCTTTTCCTATACAAGTTTCTGAAACACAAAAAGTTGATCCTTTAAATGAATTTTCAACAGCTAAAGTTCAAATATTTGAAATGTCAACCCAAGCGGGGTTAGGTGTGAGATTTTTATTGAAGTAAATTTTAGATTTGTTTTCCGATTTTACTAATGAAATTGTTTAAATCTTAAACAACATCAATAAAAAAACTAAACCATTTGAGAGATTTCTTTACCTACCAAACTTCCAATTGCAACCCCCATACCTCCCAATCTTACTCCACAATACACATCTTTATCTATTTGTTTTATGATAGGTGATTTTTCTCGACCAACTCCCATTATGCCTACCCATTTATGCTCAATCTTAAAAGGACTTTGAGGTAATATGTGAGTTTTTAAATAAGCCTTCAATTGATCAATAATTAATGAATTTTGTTCAAAATTAGTAGTAGTTTCTGTCTTAAAATCTAAATTTCTACCTCCACCAAAAAGAACTCTATCTCCAACATTTCTAAAATAGTAATATCCCGAATCAAAATGATAAATTCCTTTAAATTTCAAATCTTTTATTGGCGTTGTAACAAGCACTTGAGCCTTGGCAGGTAAAATGTCATCATTGATTAATTGCTTTGCAAAGCCATTTGTACAAATAAATAGTTTGTTATATTTTAATTCACCTAAATTGGTATTTAAAATGTTGTTTTGATAACTTAAAGCTTCAACATTATTAAGAATAATTATGTGTTTTTGTTGAGCTAATTTAGTTAAATTATAAATCATTAATCCTGTGTTAATTTGCCCTTCAGCTTTATGGCTTATGGCTTTTTGAAAACCTTTAAAATTTGAATTGTCTATAATGTTATTGTCAATATCAAAAACTTCATCAATATTTGTTATACTTTTAAGTTGTTTATTTAAAAAATCAATTTTATGACTACACTCATTAAATATATCTTCTTTTTCAAATAGTTCGTAGGAGCCATTTTTTTGATAGCCAATGTGTTTTTTACCTAGTAAATTTATTAAATTCAATAAACCTTTCCATCTTTTTTCAACGGTAGAAAACACATCATTTTCAGATGTGTTTTTTAAATCATCTAACAATTCTGATGGACTACCAATACAAGCAAAACCTGCGTTTTTAGAACTAGCACCAGTAGGTAAATAGCCCCTTTCAATAATAACTACTTTTTGTTTGGGGAATTTTTGTTTTAAATAAATTGCTGTACATAAACCTACAATTCCAGAACCAACTATCAAAAAATCTATATTGTTAATATAAGTTTGTTTTTCCCAATAGCTTAATTGACTGAACGGTAACACAGATTTAGTATCAAAAATTATAGTTTAATGAGCTTTATAGTGCCGTTTTGATTATTTTCATCAACATATTTCAATATGTATAACCCTGAACCCCAATTTGTAGTTTCAATATTTAATTGATTTGTGTTTGTTTGATTGCTATACATTAACTGCCCCGATACACTGTAAATGTTAACCAAAACTAATGGAATATCAGTCAATAAATTTATGCTATAATCAAATGGATTGTTGTAAATAAAGTTTTGTGATAACTCATCTAACCCAACGTTAGTAACATCAACCTGTTGAGAGCTAACCATAGAATTACATCCGTTAGCAGAAGTTGCAATTAAAGTAACAGTATATAAACCATTTTGTGCATAAGTATGAGTAGGATTCATATCGGTTGAGGTTGAGCCATCACCAAAGTCCCAAGTATAGGTAACACCGTTAGATGATGTGTTTGTAAAGCTAACATCCAATCCATTTGGCACAAAAGTAAAATCTGCTGTAGGTGTTTGTTCCACCTGAATGTCAAAAATTAGTGTATCACCTGCGCAAAGTATTTCATTAAACTCAACTACTTTTATTTGATAGTTTCCAGCATTGTTAAATTCTAGCTGTAAAATTTGTTGGTTAATATTAGTTGATAATATATTTATGTTTGAATTGTCATAATTCCACACAAAATAAGAATTTACATGGTCATTGGTTACTTCAAAAGAAACATTATCTCCCGTACAAATTAACTGCGACTGAGCAGAAATCATTTGCGTGTTTGGTTTTATCAAATTATAAATGAATTTAGTTGTTTGTGGCAATAATGTATCTCCCCAAAAATCATTGGGAACCGGATTCCAATCTCCATTACTAGATCCATCTAACATATGTAAAGGACCAGTAGAGGTAATAAAAGTGTTGTTTACACCAAGATTGTCGCATCTTTCTTTAATAGGTTGTCCACCATATACGTCAGATAGAGTTGATAAACCAAACGGAGGTCCATAAACAAAAGGTACATTGGGGTCATTTTCACCGTGCATTATTAAAACTGGTGTATCGGTAGATGATTCAATAACAAGTGTATCGTCAACAGCTCCCCAATAATCTAAAATACCTCTTACTTTAGAAGATACTCCTGCATGATCTCCACAATCTAAGCATCCTAAATCATTCACCGTTCCTCCACCATAAGTACTTGATGGACGTTCTGATTCTTTATCCATATAGGCGACATATAGTGCCATAAATCCACCAGCTGACATGCCGCCAAAGAAAATATAATTGGTATCTATATTGTATAAATTTGCATTGGTTTTAAAATATCTAACAGCAGTTTTTCCGTCTTGAATACCTCTGTAAACTGCTCTTTCTGCACTAGCACCGTCTAAAGGGTTAAATCCTTTACGGTAATCTATAGTTGCAGTAACAAAGCCCATTCTAGCAAAGGTGTCGCAAATAGCTACCATATTGTCAACATCTTTTGAACCATTAAGAAAACCTCCAGCATGTGCAAAAATAATCAGAGGTCTTTTTGTATTAGCATCACCATTTGGTTGGGTAATATTTAAAAACAAATCTTCATCCCAATATGGCCATACCCATTGAGGTGCGCTACCATATTGTATATTATTTGCAGCTGTGGTTGTGGGGAAAATATTTGTAGTTAAATATCTAGATGAATCGTAAACCTGCGCCTGAGTTGTTAAAACAAAAGACAAAGTAAAAATAGATAATATTACCTTTTTCATAAAAAAATAGTTTTTTAAAAATTTGTGATTGTAAAGATACGCATAATTTTTTATTTTATCAAACAAGGTTATATTGAGCATTGGACAATTAAAAATAACAAAGACCTAAAAAAAAGTTATATATTGATATTTTCATAATCCCTTGTACCAACGTTTACGATTATTGTGTTTTCGTACTTTATTTTCGGTTCTGATGATAGCGTTGGCAAGACATACTCTTTTGCAATTTTGGCTTGTGCTGTTGGCTGTAACGAATTGCAAATGTGTATGGCTTATGCGTTGGCTTTTCATTCTTATGCTGTGATAAAGATTTTGATTTATGTAAAAACCTGAGTTCGATCTAAAAAAGCACTAATTGATTTGTTTTTTTTTGTTTCAAATTTAATTGATGGTTTTTTAGGAAAGTAAAAGTATTTTATCTCTCATTGTCATTAATGAATTTTTCATGTTATTTTTGATATGAGTAATTAGATGAACTCCGTCATTAAAAAGGTTCAACATAAGTTCTTTTCCAATATAACCTTTGTCTGCATAAAGTTTACCAAAAAGTTTTTTAATAAAAGTTTGGTTTTTTAAGGGTTCTCTGTCGTCAGTACTGGCTTGAGTTATGGTAAAATTTAAAATTTCACCTTTATCATTAATTATTAAGTGTAGTTTAAAACC
>DQTE01000258.1 GCA_015662905.1 Crocinitomix sp.
GGAGTTTTAGCTGCAAAAGAATGTGGTTACGAAACTATTATGATTAACTGTAATCCTGAAACTGTTTCAACCGATTTTGATATTGCTGATAAACTTTATTTTGAACCTGTTTTTTGGGAACATATTTATGATATTATTCGACATGAAAAACCCGAAGGTGTTATTGTACAACTTGGCGGTCAAACAGCTTTAAAATTAGCTGAAAAGTTAGAAAAATATGGTATTAAAATTATGGGAACCAGCTTTGATGCTTTAGATTTAGCCGAAGATAGAGGTAGATTTTCTGAATTATTAGAGCAGTTAAAAATTCCTTATCCCGAATTTGGAACTGCCACCAATGCACAAGAAGCAATGGTAGTTGCTGACACTTTAGATTTCCCTATCTTAGTAAGACCTAGTTATGTTCTTGGAGGACAAGGAATGAAAATTGTAATAAACAAGCAAGAACTAGAAGAACATGTAGTTGATATTCTTAGAAAAATACCAAATAATGTTTTATTATTAGACCATTATTTAGATGGAGCAATTGAAGCTGAAGCAGATGCAATTTGCGATGGTGAAAATGTTTACATCATTGGTATTATGGAACATATTGAACCTTGCGGTGTTCATTCTGGGGATTCTAATGCTACATTACCTCCTTTTAATTTAGGCGAATTTGTTATGCAGCAAATAAAAGATCATACAAAAAAAATAGCAGTAGCTTTAAAAACAGTTGGCTTAATGAATATTCAATTTGCTGTTAAAAATGATATTGTATATATTATCGAAGCAAATCCTAGAGCGTCTAGAACAGTACCTTTTATCTCAAAAGCATATAAAGAGCCTTATGTGAATTATGCTACAAAAGTAATGCTTGGTCATAATAAAGTAACGGATTTTAAATTTAATCCTCAATTGGAAGGTTACGCAATTAAACAACCTGTTTTTTCATTTAATAAATTCCCTAATGTAGATAAACGTTTAGGACCTGAAATGAAATCTACTGGTGAAAGTATTTTATTTATTGATGATTTAAAAGATGATGCTTTTTATGAATTATATTCACGTAGAAAAATGTATTTGAATAAGTAAGTTTTAAAAAGACCTAAGACCGATTCGCTAAATGACACAAGACACAGTATGGTTAACTTACAAATACTGTCATTAATGAAACAATTGTTGTGAATGATTCTAACGAAATATAATATTGTACTATATTTACAATCCAAAGTAAGAGTATTTTATACCAACCAGAGCCAATAAAACATGCATATGAATTGTGTCGCTTGTAATAATGAACATGACGAAAATTTTTGCCCAAATTGTGGTGAAAAAAAAGGAGTAAAAAGGATTACTGTTGTTTCAATGATAGAAGATGCATTATCCTCTGTTACAAGTATGGATAGAGGCTTTTTGTTTAATCTGAAAAGCTTAGTATTAAAACCACAAAAAATTACAGTAGGTTATATTAATGGTAAAAGAAAAGGAATATTAAACCCTATATCCTATTTAATATTTTCAATTACAATTTATTTAATAATAATATCTGTATTTAAAATCCCAAGAGATTTAAGTTTTATTAATAGTGCTCCAAAATCATCAATGCATGAAATTGGTAATGAAATCGGGTACTTTATTAGAGGTCATTTAAAATTTTTTTGGATATTATCTATATTCCCATTAGGCTTATCATTAAAAATAATTTTTAAAAAATATAATTATTTAGAACATTTAGCAATAAGTTCCTTCATAATTGGTCAAGCAACATTGGCTGGTGTAATTAGCTATTTACTATTCAAAATGCCATTGATTTTTGACCCAATAGTATACACTGTTATTTGTTGGTTAATTTATAAAATTTATAAGGGAAGCTTTATTATTATCAGCTATAGCCTTTTTTCTATTTATTATGCAATTAATTATAATCATTGCTGTAATTGGACTAATTAAAGCTTAAACATCTATTTGCTCTAATTTAAATATAAATAATTATGAAATATACTTATACAATCCTTTATGTAGAAAATGTACTTGAAACTATTAAATTTTATGAACTAGCGTTTGGGTTTCAAAGAAAATTTATAACTCCTGAAAAAGATTATGGCGAATTATCATCAGGAGAAACAACCATTTCTTTTGCTTCTATTGAATTAGGAAACATGAATTTTAAAAATGGCTTTCAAAAAAGTTCTAGTTTAAACAAACCTTTTGGAATAGAGTTAGCTTTTACAACCGATAATATTGAAGTTGATTTTGAAAAAGCTAAGAAAGCAGGTGCAATAGAAATTGGAAAAATTGTAACTAAACCTTGGGGACAAAAAGTTGGATACCTTAAAGATAATAATGGCTTTATAATAGAAATTTGTACGCCTATTCAGGTGAAGTAAAATTATTTCAGCATGGAAAACTTTAATTGGTCTCAATTTTCTAAACGTATTTTTATAAATACAGATTTAAAAACAGTCTATAACGCTTTTACAAAAAGTGAAGAACTTGAAAAATGGTTTTTATCTAAAGCTTTATTTTTTTCAAAAGAGAATGAAAAATTATCGTCAACAGAAAATATAGTTTCTGAAAGTGTCTATAAATGGAGTTGGTTTGCACAAAACCACTTTGAAGAAGGTTCTGTGATTATTGCAAACGGAATTGATTATATAGAATTTACTTTTGCAGGAAACTGTAAAGTACAAGTACAATTATCAAAAGTAAAAAACCAAACACTTGTAAAACTTACCCAAACTGAAATACCTTTAGATGATAATTCTAAAGAAAATATCCGACTTGGTTGCGCCTTTGGATGGACTTTTTACTTATTAAATTTAAAATCTGTTTTAGAAGGTGGAATTGACTTACGCAATAAAGATACAGAATTAATTGGTGTAATAAATAATTAGAAAAAGAAACTGATTTTTAAGGCTGAATAAACACTTTTTCTAAATTAAATAAAGAAATTCCAAACAACACCAA
>DQTE01000058.1 GCA_015662905.1 Crocinitomix sp.
CCAGAACCTGCACCATCAATGCAAATGAAACATCCTTGACCGCCGCCACCGCCACCGCCGCCACCACCGCCGCCGCCTGTTCCATCTGTTCCATTGGCTCCTGCAGTACCTGGTATCCAAAAGCCACCAGCATGTGCGCCTAGTGTGCCATTAGCTCCTGCTGTACCATTAATTCCGTTAGCACCGGCAGTCGCACTACTACCACAATTCCCTTCTCCACCTCCAAAACCATTAGTTCCTCCAGCAGCACCGGCACCACCGTTTCCGCCATTTCCACCGTTTCCGCCAGAACCATTCTCCTCACCGCCAGAACCACCTCCAGCACCACCACCACCATCTCTTGGTGTGGTACCTACTGCTCCTGCTCCACCAGTGCCTCCATTACTACAACAACCCGCAGGGTTTGGTGCGCCAGTTCCACCTGCTCCTCCTAAAACTTGACCATTTCCACCATTTCCACCAGGACCTGATGCACTTTGAGAATCATTATTGCCAGCAAAACCATTCCCCCCATTATTACCTGCAACCCCATTAGCACCAGCTGCGCCATTTTGTCCATCTGCAGCGTTTCCTGGTAGAATTTGACATCTAACAATATCGTAATTAGAACAAGAACTTAAATGTAAAGCATAAGTTGAACAACCAGCCAATGTGGCATTATCTGTTGTTATAGTTAAATCTTGTAATCTCCAACCAATATTTCCATTTCCGTAAAAAGCTACAAGTCTTGGTGCATTTGGCAGACCTTCAGGGTTTAATGTTGTTCTATTGATTGTTGTAGCACCCGCCAAACTCGTTTTTGTCCACGCATTGGCAGGATCAAACCCTCCCTCTAAAGTTACAAAAGAGCTTAAATTTAGAGGATTATTAATATTGTATGTACCTATGGCTAGTTTTATAACAGCATTATTACAAGCTGCCATACTTAACGCATTTTGTATTGTAGTTGGATTGGTTTGTGTACCGGTACTGGTAGGATCACCAGTAGGAGTGACATAAATATTTACACAACTAGGTAAAGCAGGAGGAGTACCAACAGTTAAATATGACGTATCTGTAGATTGACAACCAGAAGTAGGGTCAGTAACTTCTACAACATAAGGATAAACACCACCAGCACCTGGAACAGTAACTGTCATTGTTGAAGTCACTCCAGAAACAGTACCTGACCCCAAAGAAGTATTTGAAGGGTCATACCATTGAAAATTCATTCCTGTTTGATCAGTTGTTCCTGTCAACAAGAAATTTGCTCCACCGCAAACATCAGCACTATCTGGAAAAACTGTAGCTACTGGATTATTTAAAATGGTAACTGTTACATTGTCTGTCGATATACAACCATCCGTATAAGTTAATTGAACGGTATATGTTGTGGTAGATAAAGACGTAGCATTAGTTGCGGCGGTATTTGTACTCGATAAGCTCAACGAAGGCGTCCAAGCGTAGCCTTGTATTGTGGTTGGATTTGCAGTTGTTGTTGCTAATAAATTTGCTGTTCCTCCTTCACAAATCCCAACATCTAAACCTGCATCTACAGGTGGATTAGGATTTGGGATAACATTAATTGTATAAACTTGTGAGTTTTGTCCTATTAACGGACAATTATCATCATCAGCATTTAAAACAAAAGAATAAGTCCCAACATCACCTAATGATGTACTCCAACAAAAAGTTCCAGTAATATTTGTTCCTGTTCCAGTTTGTGTAAATGTTGCGCCTGAAATACTGTTGTCATACGCTAATGTTATGTTTTGACCAGCATCAATATCGTTTGCTGTAATATTGAAACAAATTGTAGCCCCTTCGCAAATGGTTGTACTAAACACATTAGGAACATTATCAATACCCGAAAGTGTAGGAATTGTGTTACTACAGTTATCAACAATGAATTGAATGTCGCGCATTACTGTCCCTATCAACACTCCATTTCTATACTCTTCTATTAAAACAGCAATTACTACAATTTGTGGCCCAGCAGGAGTAAAGGTTAAAGTACCTGTATTAGGATCAATAGTAATTCCAGTACCTATTAATGGGTTTGTTCCGCTGTTTCCACCGGCATAATTAACGGGATTTCCGTTGCCTTGCAAAGCATCTACTAAAGAATAAACTAAAGAATCACCATCAGGGTCAACAGCTAACTGTTGAAAATTAATAGTTTGTCCTGCACACCCAAAAAGCTGGGGTAAGTTAGAAAATTGTGGAGAGCTATTACAGCCTGATACTGTATTGTCTAAGGTTGTTTGTATATAAAAATTTTGACTTGCAGGATTATTTAGGTTATTGATAGCCCCATTTCTACAACAGTTACCTGTAGATAACACCCAATCATTACATCCTGGTGGCAAATTCATTATACCTTCATAAATATGAACTTCATATCCATAGGGGCTATTACCACCACTGCAAGCACTTGTTTCACTCGGACACAATGGTGTTACATCTGTAACTGTTATTTCATTAAGAGCTACAGTTCCATTAACCCCACAACTTGCAGACGAATAATTTAAGGCTGGTGTGCCCAAAGCTATACCACTACAATCTCTGTACATTTTCACCTGAACTCTGTATGTGTTTGGACCAATACATTGATAGGTTATTTCTCCACCAGCAATATGAGATGAAAATACTGAATTTGTAATAAAAATAAAAAATAAGAAAAATACTAATTTTACGTAAATATTAAACTTCATGACTTCGTTTTTAATTTGAGAATGTACTAGTTTAAACGTTTTTAATTTAACGGGGGTCATGTTTTTTTAATGAAAGGCATATAAAAACGATTAGCGGTAAAATAAATATTTAATAGGAAGATGTAGTTATGCAAGCACACAAAATTACTATTTTCTATATCAGATAAAAGATTAAAAATTGAAAAAATTATACTATTCTGTTGATTTCGTGAAACAATTCTTAATCCTTTTATTGAGTAAACCTAAAAAATGTATATTTGTGCTAAAATAAAAACAATATGTCAGAAAAAATAATAAGCGGTATTCAACAAATGGGAATAGGTGTGCCTAATGTTCAAGAAATATGGAAATGGTACCGAAAAATGTTTGGAATGGATGTTAGGATTTTTGAAGATGCCGCTGAAGCCCCTTTAATGATAAAATATACAGGAGGTGAGGTTCATAAACGTACAGCGACCTTGGCAATCTCCATGGATGGTGGTGGTGGTTTTGAAATATGGCAGTTTACATCAAGACCAACCAATAAAGCAACCTTTGATATTCAACTTGGCGATTATGGCACATACGCTTGTAGAATTAAATCTCATCATGTTGAAGATTCTTATCAACACATCAAAAAAGAAGGCGGTGAGCTATTAGGAGGTATTAAGACAACTCCTTCAGGTGAAAAACATTTTTTTGTTAAAGATCCTAATGGGAATATTTTTAATGTGGTAGAGGGTAAAGGATGGTTATCGGACACTAAGCATCCATCAAGATGTGGAGGCGTTGCTGGTGCATTAATTGCAGTTAATGATATTGACAAATCTCTTAAACTTTATAAGGACGTTTTAGAATACGACACCATTGAATATGACGTAACAGATAAATTTGATTGTTTTGCAGAATTACCAGCAGGTAAACAAAAATATAGACGGGTTCTACTATCTCACAAACAAGAAAGAGAAGGTCCTTTTTCAAATTTATTTGGCCCTACCCAAATTGAATTAGTACAAGCTTTAGAAAGAAAACCTGTTAAAATTTTTAAGGATAGATACTGGGGTGATTGGGGGTTTATTCATCTATGTTTTGATGTTCAAGGTATGGAGGTTTTAAAAAAGGACTGTGAACGGGCTGGTTTTTCTTTTACTGTAGATTCTGGTGATACGTTTGATATGGGAGAAGCTGGAGGTCGTTTTGCCTACATTGAGGATCCTGATGGTAATTTAATTGAATTTGTTGAGACACACCGTGTACCTATTATGAAAAAATGGGGTTGGTATTTAAACCTAAAAAAAAGAAAACCATCAAAGCGTTTACCAAACTGGATGTTAAAAGCTATGAGTATAGGCAATAGAGTAAAGCCTTAAAAGTTTACTTTTGTAACCATTCTTTATGGTACTGTCATAAAAAAAGTCAATTCATTATGAATTGACTTTTTTATTATGAATTTAAAATTTAAAAAATCATTAAGCTGTAACGCCAAGTACTTCAGCCATTTTTTTACCAATTTCAGCTGGTGAATCTACAACGTGTACACCACAATCTCTTAAAATTCTTTTTTTAGCTTCTGCGGTATCATCTTCTCCACCAACAATTGCTCCAGCATGTCCCATTGTTCTTCCTTTTGGGGCTGTAACACCTGCTATAAAACCAACAACAGGTTTAGTACCATGTTCTTTTATCCACTCGGCAGCTTGTGCCTCTAAATTACCTCCAATTTCACCGATCATCACAATCCCTTCTGTTTCAGGATCAGCCATTAATAACTGAATTGCCTCTTTAGTTGTTGTTCCAATGATAGGGTCACCACCTATACCAATAGCTGTTGTAATTCCCATACCAGCTTTTACAACTTGGTCAGCAGCTTCATAAGTTAAAGTACCTGACTTAGACACGATACCAATTTTTCCGGGTTTGAAAATAAAACCTGGCATTATTCCAACTTTAGCACCATCTGTAGATAATACCCCTGGGCAGTTAGGCCCAATTAAAGTGCAATCATAAGCAGAAATATACTCTTTAGCTTTAATCATATCCGAAACTGGAATACCTTCAGTAATAGCTATAATCACTTTAATTCCAGCATTAGCTGCTTCCATTATCGCATCAGCAGCAAAGGCTGGTGGCACAAAAACAATACTTACATCTGCACCTACTTTTTCTACAGCTTCAGCTACAGTATTAAATACAGGTCGGTCTAAATGAGTTTGTCCACCTTTACCTGGCGTTACTCCTCCTACCACATTGGTTCCGTATTCAATCATTTGAGAAGCGTGAAAAGTTCCTTCACCTCCTGTAAAACCTTGAACAATAACTTTTGAATTTTTATTTACTAATACTGACATATTCTTGTTTTGTTATATTTGGACTCCAAAGTTAATGGTTTGAATGGGATTAGCAAAAGATTTTTTGTGTTTTAATTAATTTTTACTTTTTACTCAAATCATGCGCATAAAACTCTTTGGTTAATTCTATGTATTTTTCCGAATATTTGCCATTAGATAGGCTGATAATGATTGAGTCATTTTTCACATCATCTATCTTATTAAAAGCATACGTTATAATGTTTCTTATCGTCTTTTGATTTTCTTTTATCACGTTAATAATAGAAATGGGATATAAACCATACTGTTTGGCAAAGTGAAGATGTTTTTTTTGTAAATCATAAGGGAATATCAAATGGATTTTTCCATTTTCTGCCAACAATTGGCTACTATATTTATAAAAATCAATGATGGGTAAATCAATGGTATGCCTTGCTAAATTTCTACTATCTTGTTGACTCAATGTTGAGTTTTCGTAGTAAGGTGGATTTGAAATGATTAAATCAAATTTATTTGAAGTTTTGAAGTTTTGAAGCTTTGTATTTTCAATTTTAAGTCTATTTGAAAATTGAGATTGCTTAAAATTTAATTGCGCCTCATTAAATGATAAGAGGTGTGGTTCTATTGCAATAACATTGGCCTTGATATTTTTCTGCGCCATCATTAGTGCTAAAATACCAGTACCAGTACCTATATCTAAAATTTGATTGTACTCTCCTTTTACAGATGCGCCTAACAACATAGAATCCGAGCCCATTTTTTGTAAACTGTCAGCTTGTTTAAGGTTAAACTGTTTGAGTTTAAAAATCATATCATTAGTTGCCTTTTACCAATTCAGATTCATCAATTAGGACTTCATCAATGTCTGCCACTACATAATACCTTGGGTCATCAATATCGGTTTCAATAATTTCTTTAAAATGCGGATTGGCTTTAATGAGCAAGGCATCACAATCAGGGCTAAGGTGTTTAAGTTTTACTTTTTTGCCTAATTTTTCGTATTTTTCTACTACGTTTTTAATAGCTTCTATGCCAGAATGGTCTGTTACTTTAGATTCTATAAAATCTATTTCAACCTTTTGAGGGTCATTGGCAATGTCAAATTTTTCAATAAATGCTTGCACCGATCCAAAAAATAACGGTCCCCATATTTCGTAAACTTTTGTACCATCTGCTTTAATTTTTTTTCGTGCTCTAATTCTTTTTGCATTTTCCCATGCAAAAACCAATGCAGAAACGATAACGCCAGTAATAACTGCAATAGCTAAATCAAAAATAACGGTCATTACTGAAACCAAGATTAAAACAAAAGCATCTGATTTTGGTATTTTAGGTAAAATTCGGAAACTTGACCAAGCAAAAGTACCAATTACCACCATAAACATTACCCCTACAAGTGCAGCAATAGGAACTTGTTCTATCAAAGGTGCGGCAAACAAAATAAAAGCTAAAAGCCCTAGTGCAGCGGTAACACCAGATAATCGTCCTCTACCACCAGAGTTAACATTAATTAATGATTGTCCAATCATAGCGCAACCTCCCATTCCTCCAAATAAACCGTTGACAATGTTTGCTCCTCCTTGAGCTATACATTCTCTGTTGCTATTCCCTCTTGTATCTGTTAATTCATCAATTAAATTTAGAGTCATTAAAGATTCTATTAGACCAACAGCGGCTAAGATTAAAGCATAAGGAAAAATTAATTTAAGGGTATCAATATTTAAGGGTATCCAAGTAAAAGTTTCCGATTGAAAAGTTGGTAATCCACCTTTTAGCCCAGTACCGCCACCATCTCTTATAAACGAACCAACGGTACTAATATCGAAATGATTTAACAACGCTATACCTATGGCAGATACAACAATTATTGCAGTTAAAGCTGCTGGTATTTTTTTTGTAATTTTCGGTAAAAAATACATGATTGCCATTGTTAAAAAAACGAGCGCTATCATTATTGTCATTGTAGAACCTGTAAGCCATTCTTTAACATATCCACCATTTTCTATCAATCTATTACCTTGTTCATCTAGTTTAAATTTTTTAAACATGTCTAATTGCGACAAAAAGATAACTATAGCCAATCCGTTAACAAACCCCATCATTACAGAATGAGGGATTAAACGCACAAATTTACCCAGTTTAAAAACCCCTGCTGATATTTGTATAACGCCAACTAACAATAATGTTAAAAACAGATACTGCAACCCTAGGTTATCGTGTGGTATTTCCATTTGACTTCCTATGGCATTACCTTCTTTAATCAGACCAACCATTACAACTGCCATTGCTCCTGTAGCTCCAGATATCATACCTGGACGCCCTCCAAAAATTGAGGTTATAAGTCCCATCATAAAAGCACCATATAATCCTACTAATGGGTCTATACCTGCCACAAAGGCAAAGGCTACTGCTTCTGGTACTAATGCTAGGGCAACAGTTAACCCTGATAAGATATCATTTTTGGCATTTTTAGTGGTTTTACGGACTAATTCGTACATAGTTAGTTGAGTTAATGGGCGCAAAGATACTTATCTGTCATTATTATTTTGGTTACTTTAAATTTAAATGTATTTAAACCACTATATTAACAATTCTACCTGGTACAACAATTACTTTTTTAGGTGTTTTACCCTCTAAATATTTTTGAGATTGTTCCGCCTCTAATACCGATTTTTCAATCTCTTCTTTACTCATATTGGTTGGTAATTCAAGTTTAAAACGCATTTTACCATTAAATGATACTGGATAAGCGTATTCGTTTTCTACTAAATAATCAGGATTAAATTTTGGGAATTGAGCAAAAGAAATACTGTTTGAGTGTCCTAATTTTTGCCATAACTCTTCGCAAATATGTGGTGCATAAGGCGATATAAGTATGGCTAAATCTGACAATATGCGTTTGTTATTGCATTTTTGTTCGGTTAACTCATTGACGGCAATCATAAAATTAGACACGCCTGTATTAAAAGAAAAACGCTCCAAATCATCTTTTAATTTTTTAATGGTTTTATGTAGCGTTTTAAGTGCCTTTTTATCTGGTTCTCCATCTGTTACTTCAAATTCGTCTTGTTGATTATGAAATAAACGCCAAAATTTACGTAAGAAATTATGTACCCCATTGATTCCTTTTGTGTCCCAAGGCTTTGCTTGTTCTAATGGTCCTAAAAACATTTCGTAACAGCGCAAAGTATCTGCTCCAAACTTATCCACTAATTCGTCTGGTGTTTGTACGTTAAATTTTGATTTTGACATTTTTTCAACTTCATGACCACAGATATAACTTCCGTCATCTTCAAGTACAAATTCAGCATTTGCATATTCGGGCATCCATTTTTTAAAGCCCTCAATGTTTAATTTATCATTATCAACAAGACTAATATCTACGTGTAATCGAGCTGTTTTATATTGTTTTCGTTTAGAAAAGGTTATGAAATTTCCTGTTTCTTTGTCTCTATAAACAAAACTACTTCGTCCCAAAATCATTCCTTGATTTATCATTTTTTTAAAGGGTTCATCAAAGGAAATAAAACCACGGTCGTATAAAAATTTGGTCCAAAATCTTGAATATAACAGGTGTCCTGTAGCGTGTTCAGAGCCTCCAATGTACAAATCGACCTGATTCCAATAATCCGCCTTTTGTTTTGA
>DQTE01000158.1 GCA_015662905.1 Crocinitomix sp.
CAATTATTTCTTAAAAACTTTTAGAACAATAAGAAATATTCCTAAAGGAATTAATAAACTTGAATAAAAGAGTAATTGATAGTAATTAGAAATTGAACTTTTATTAAAGTAGATAAATAAAGATTGACCAAAAAGAAGCAGTTCTGATAAAAAAATTCCTGAAAAAAACAAAAACAACCCAGCCTTTGTCGTATTGCAAACTTTTATAAGTTTAAACTGTATAAAAAACCAAAATAAAAACACACTTAAAACTCCCAACATAACAAGATGTATAAACCCTATTATTACGGTAGTTTTTGAAAGGCGTATAAAAGTTTGTACAGCATCAATATTACTAATAACTTGAAAAACAATTTTTAAAATTAAACCAGAAAAAAACAGTGTTAAAATAAATTTATTGAAGAAGGGAGTGACTAATTTTATATATCTTATCATAGGTTTAAACATCAACAGTAAACCTAATAATTGAAATAAAGAACCTATTATACTTACCCAAACAAAAAGATATGTATTAAAAAACTCTAGTATAAAATTAAAGTATAATGGAATAATTGAAAAAATAAAGGTATGTGATATTGCAGTAAGGCGAATGCTTGAGACCTCTACATTTTTTTTAAATTCTGCTAATAAAATGGATAGAATCAATAAAAAGAAAAATCCGTTGAATAAATAGTGTAAAAAACAATAAACAGATAAACTATTCCACACAGTGTGTTCTAAATGATTTGCCATTACAATTGCTAAACCAAAAGGGCCAATACTTGAAAAAAACAAGAAAATTCCTGCCGCTTTTAAAAGTGTTTTACTGACAATAAAATCTAATAATTTACTTTGTTTAAATATTTCAAAAATTAACCAATAGGATGCAAATAAATATAAGGTTGAAAAACAAATTGACCAAAAGGCATACCCTTGAAAAGGAAAAGATAATAACATTCCTAAAATTGTAATTTGTGTTACCCAAAAAATACGATTAAAAGATGTTTTTTGATTTCGAAAAAAATAAAATTCTAGTCCTATTACCAAGGCATTATACATCCACCCCAAAAAAGCAATATGAGAATGTGTATGTAAAAAATGTTTATAGTTAAAACCTAAATCAATAACATAATCTAAACGCATTAACAAACCAAAAAGGGCTGCAATAAAAAAATAGAATAGTGATATGGTTATTTTTAATTTCAATTTGGGTTCAAAATTAACGTTTTTAATGGTTATTAAGGAGGATATTAAATAAAATCTAAATCGTTACTTCTACTACTTGATAAATATTTATCAGAAAAATAAATTTGACATATCCTTTCTGATTTTTGTTTACCTTTGTCAAGCTATGTATTTAAAACATTTGTCTCTTATAAATTTTAAAAATCATGCTGAAAAACAGTTTGAATTAACGAAAGAAATTAACGTTTTTGTGGGAGATAATGGTGTAGGTAAGACAAATATCTTAGATGCTGTCCATTATTTGTCTTTATGTAAATCTTTTTTAAACCCTATAGATAAACAAAATATAAAACACAATGAAAAGTTTTTTTTGGTACAGGGTAATTTTATAAAAAACAAAAAATCAAATCAAATAAGTGTTGGCGTACAAATAGGACATAAAAAAAAGGTAAAATGCAACAAAAAAGAATACGAAAAACTGGCCGACCATATCGGGCAATATCCTGTTGTTGTTATTTCTCCTTACGACTCTAATTTAATATCAGAAGGAAGTGAAGTTAGACGTAAGTTTATTGATACAATTATATCACAATACGACAAACAATACTTAGAGAAACTAATAAAATATAACAAAGTACTACAGCAACGTAATGCTCTGTTAAAACGCTTTCAAGAATATAGAATTTTTGAAACTGAATCTATTGAAGTATGGGATTTACAACTGATTGATTTAGGTGAGTTTATTTATAAAAAAAGAATTGATTTTTTAACCGAGTTTTTACCCAATTTCCAAAACTTTTTTAATTTATTGGTTCAGGGTAAAGAGAAAATAAACATTGAGTTTGTCTCTCAATTAAAAGACAAGAGTTTTAACGAATTACTTGCTGAATCCTCACAAAAAGACAGCCGATATGGTTATACTACTGTCGGAATTCATAAAGACGATTTGGTATTTCAAATTAACGGAAATCCTATTAAAAAATTTGGTAGCCAAGGACAACAAAAATCTTTTTTAATTGCCTTAAAATTAACTCAATTTGAGTATATCACCAAACTGCTCAATAAAAAACCTATATTGTTATTAGATGATATTTTTGACAAATTAGACCACAATAGAGTAGAACAACTTTTAAAAATGGTGTCAGACCATGTTTTTGGTCAAGTATTAATTACCGATACTGATGTAGATAGGATAGAAAAAGTTTTTAAGAATATAAAAGTAAATAAACAAACCTTTACCATTAACTAATGTTTAGACCTGAAAAAGATAAAAGAGAAGCAAAATCAATGAAAGATGCCATTAAAGATTTTTTAAAAGCATCTGGATTAGATGAAGAATATAAACTTAAAACTATTTTGGGTAAGTGGGAACAATTAGTGGGTAAACCTATTGCTTTACGTACTGAAAAATTATATATACAAGACAAAGTTTTATTTATAACGCTTAATTCTTCAGTAATGCGAGAAGAATTACAACATCAAAAATCTAAAATAGTAAGCATTATTAACCAAGAAGCCGGTTACAATTTAATTGAAGATGTTTATTTAATGTAATACCTTAAATCTGCCTATCGCTATTTAGTTTTGTTTGTTGTAAGAAACATTCTTTCTAATTTTGGTTGATTTTTAAAATAAATTGTATATTTATCAACAAAATAAATAGAAAAATTATGAAAAAAGTAAGTGTTTTATCATTTTTAGCATTTGGAATTATTGCATGTGGTGGTGTAAGTGAAGAGCAAAACAAGGCTGCTACTGAGTTTTGTGAATGTATGGAAAAAGCAGAAATAGGAGATTTTGACATTGACTATTATGAATGTGACAATGCTGTGAAAGCTAATTATGAAGGAGAAGTTTTTGCAGATGAATTTTATTTACAGGCACTGGAAGAAAAATGTCCGGATATTGCCAGTAAAATTAAGTAACAGTATTTACGTAGGGTTACTAAAAAATTCTAAAATCACCCCCTAAATAACGACAAAATAATTGTATAGATGCACCGTAAGTTACGGATAACAAATAGGATGTATTTACTTAATGTAACTTGAAAACAAAAGGTCTATTGATTTATTATAAACCTTTTTTAGGAAACCTATTTATAATGCCTCTGCGAATTGTTCACCCATTTTAATAGATGTTTCATAGCCTTTTGCGGTATTTTCAATTAAGTCTTGATTAAATTTAATCTTATTTTTTTCAAATAACAACACTACAATTGAACCGCCAAAAGCAAAATGTCCTTTTTCATCACCTTTTTTCACGGGTTGATTTGGGATGTAGGTTTGTACAATGTTTGGATTTACCTGCCTGTCGGCAGACAGGTGGAGCAAAGCATGAAAGGTTTAGTCTTAAAATCAGTAGGAATTGTAAGAGCAACAGGAATAATA
>DQTE01000257.1 GCA_015662905.1 Crocinitomix sp.
TTTATCACTTCTGCCACCTCAAAATTAGGAAAAGATGAACTGTTAAACTATATCCAAACCATCAATCCAAAATTTAAAAAAAAATCCTCATAAGTCTCTCTATATTACAGTAATATGATGTAAGTCATAAAAAATGGATGTATTTTTGCTATTTTTGTATAAATTTAACACTTAGTACTTATGAAGGCATTAGCAAAAATGACATTAATTTCTGCATTGGTTCTTTCATTTTCAAATTGTAAAAATAAAGGGTGCACAGACCCAATTGCATTAAATTATGATGTTGAAGCCAAAAAAGATGACGGCAGTTGTGAATACGAAAAGCCCATTGGTCCTATTACTTCAACAACAGAAGTAGAGGGGTATAGTATTTTGGCTAAATTACCGGGAATATGGAATGGTCCTGTTACATCATCAACCCCATTAGGTAACTATCAAGAATGGATTGTAGATTTTAGACCAATATCACCATCACAAATTTCAGCAAAAAATGAATTAGATTCATTAAATGATATTTTTATGAGCTTTTTTATCGTAAAGTATGATAATAAATACAAGGTAGCCTTTAGAAATGGAGGCGGATTTGCAGGTGATGTTAGAAATTCTTATATGATTATAGATAGCATAAATGAAACAAGCACCCAGTCTTTTTATCGTTTTTCTGACCCTATTGCTGGTGGAAAAAGAGTTTATACAGAGGTTACGTTTAAACAAGATAGTTTAATAATTCATTCATATACCAATCAATTTAACAGTTTGTCAGAGCCTGTAACACATATGCGTTGGACAGCAGATTTAAGAGATGCTTCTTCTGCACAGAATGCGATATCAAATTTCAATTTCCCTCAAAAAGAAATGACCAAAGATTTTTCTACCACATTTGACGGTGTAACAGAAGCAGTTTTTTATTCGGCATCAGCTGACCCCTACCCTGAAAGTGAACAACCCTACTTAGGACAATCTCAGGTTTCAATAACAATTTCAAATCCAACAACTGTTGACCCTACTAAAAAGGTGTTAATAATTATTTCAACCCAACCATTATTTAGTGGGATGATTTTTGATGTAAATCAACTAAAATATAGGTCACGTTATGTTTTTGTTGGTGCGTCTGTAACAACAGGATATAATTTTAATTATATGCACCCAGGTAATTACTACATCAATGCAATATATGATGTTAACGGTGATTTTACATTCAGTTCGGGTGATTACATGAACAGTTCTTTTGATATTCCTTTTACATTAAATGAGCTAGGGACTTCAAATACCAGTGTAGATATTAACTTATTAATTCCTTAATTAGCTCAACAAATATCATTTTGTTATTCAATATAACAGCTAATAGGTCTATGGTCTGAATATTCTATTGGATGTGTTGTAAATTCAGACGAACTTAACCCTGTAGAATGAAAAATATAATCTATTCGATTAGAAGGAAGTTTACCAACGTAAGTACTACCAACACCATTTCCTGCCTCTACAAAACTGTCAACTAAATGTCTGCTAACTTGTCTGTAACAATATGAAATTGGCGTATCATTAAAATCTCCACAAAAAACTACTTCATACGGTGATTTAACTATTTTTTTCATTACTGTTTTAATTTGAATAGTACGTTTTTTAAAAGCAATTAATAGTCTGTCAATAATTTTTTGCTCTTTAACATCTCTTTGATAAACCTTACCTGTTTCTATATCTCCAAAAAAAGCGTAGTCACTATCTTGTAATCTTATAGAGCCCAGATGAGCATTAAATATTCTTATGGTATCTCTGCCTTTTTTTATATCAGTAAAAATACAGTAATTATTATCATCATTATCAAAAGCAATTTCGCCTTTTCCAACTATAGGATATTTGCTAAAAGTAGCCAATCCAAAATATTTTTCGCCTAGCATTTCGTGAGTATATCTTTCATGGTTATTTTTGGCGTTAATAAAGGTTATAAGTGTGTCTTTGGTTTTAAAATCAGTGCTATTATTTTCGTGATAAAACTCCTGAAAACAAATCACATCAGCTTGTTGCTCTTTTAAAAAGTCAAAAATATGATTTCTATTTTTAATTCTGTTGTCAAGGTCGTAAAGGCTAAAAATTCTCACATTGTAAGACAAAACATGCATGGCATTAGCAGAATGTACTTTTGAGGCAGTACTAAATACGTAGTAGTTCGAAAAATGATTCCATCCCAGCATAAAGGTTAGCACATTAACAATGATATATTTTTTGTATTTAAACAACCAAAATAGAGTAAAAAAACTCATTGTCCATAAAAGGTAAGGATAAGTTAAGCCTAATAAAGCCAAATACGAAAAGTAATTGGGTGAGATGTGAGTGCTTAAATACGCTCCAATCATTAACACACAAACAATAAGGTTAATATAATAGAGTAATTTGATAATGTTACTTGGCTTATTTTTCATTACTGTATTTAAACAAAAAATCTTTTTCTTTTTTTGACAAACTATCGTATCCGTGTTTAGAAATTTTATCTAAAATGGCATCTACTTGTTTTTGTTTTTTGGCTTTGTTATCACGGTAAAAATCATCATTCATTTTTTTAGCATCACTATTTCTGTAAACTTTCATTTTAGGTTGTCGTTTAAAAGAGAAATTAAAAGATACCCATCTATCAAGAGTATTCATAAAATTTGAAGATTGATTTACTTTTAAGACAGAGAGTACTCCAAATACCGCACCTCCTAAATGAACAAAATGCGCAATGCCGTCTGCCCTTGTTAAATATAATAAATCGCTTAAAATAAAAAACACACCAAACACCCAAAAAGGAATTTCTATCATAAAAAACAGTTTAATTTTTAAATGAGGTTGATAATAAACTAAAGCTCCAATTAAAGCAGCTATTGCGCCAGATGCTCCAACAACTTCTGCAGGAATTTGTTCACTAAAAAAAGGAAATATTAAATAAGACAGGATATGAATTAATCCTCCAAAAACACCCCCAAAAATATAAGTTGACAACAATCTTTTTTCACCAAAAAACGGAACAAATAATTTAGCGGTAAAATAAAACATTATCATGTTCCAAAAAAAATGACCAAGAGAATAATGGGCAAATAGATTTGAAACGAGTGTCCAAGGTTTATATAAGAGTTCGGCAAATGTACCCGGTAAAACAAAAATCCACTTAAAAATAGATGATATTTGCTCTATGAAAAAAAGTTTACCAATAATGATTAATAGAATATAGAACAAAAACACAAAAGCATTAATCATTAGTATTTTAATAATTACACCTCCTGTTTTGTAAGCATTTTTTATGTAGTCGATAAAATTGCTATTGTTCATTTTAAATTAATAAAATTGAGTTAATTTTTTCTGCCAAAATTTAAGCAAGATAAAACCAAATATCATACCACCTAAATGTGCAAAATGCGCAACCGAATCGCCTGCATTATTAGCCCAACCACTATATAAAGCATAAACACCTAAACCTAAGGCTAACCACTTAGCTTTAACAGGAATTGCAAAGTATAATAAAAATTCAGTATTAGGAAATAAGTAGGCGTAAGCCATAATTAACCCATAAAGAGCACCTGAGGCACCTACTGTTGGCGTTACATAAATTAGGGCAACAAATTTTGAGTTTGGTACTGTAGGCAAATACTCAATCATTCCTGTGTAGGCATCAAAATTAACAGGTAAGCTAGGAAAAAAAGAACCCGTAGCGCTGTATATTTCTACACCCTGAATACCAAAGTGTAAAAACGCTGCACCGAATGCAGTCACAAAGTAATAAATTAAAAATCGTTTAGTACCCCAATAATTTTCTAAGTGAATACCTAAAAATAATAAGGATAGCATATTAAAAAAAAGGTGGTTAAAATTGGCGTGCATAAACACGTGTGTTAGAGGTTGCCATATCCTAAAAAATGGAGAGGAGGGGTAGAACATTCCTAAAATTTGACCTAAATTAACACCTTGATTTTCTAAAACGACCTTAGCCAAAAACATTAATACATTAATAATTAATATATTTTTGATTGCTGGCCCCATATTTCTAAAAATAGTTTGAAACATTAGTTAAATTTTTTTATGATATCATCTAAATGATACGTTAGCATTATTTTTTTGCCATTTGGAGATATTTGAGGGTTAGCACACGCAAATAATTCATCAATTAAATTTTGCATTTCGGCTACCGTTAAATTAGTTCCTTTTTTAATGGCTTTAGCATTTGCAAAGGTACGAATACAAATGGTTTTAAAATCAGCGTCCTCTTCAATACTGTTTTCTTTAAAATTATTTAACAATTCTTCTATTACTTGTTTGGCTGATTGATGTTCAATATATGTGGGTACAGCAGTAACTTTAACTTTTTTATTTTCAAATATTTTAATGTCAAAACCAATTTTAATGAGTTGAGGACGCAATTCATTCAAATAAACCATTTCCGTAGCAGACAATTCAAACTCTTCAGGGAATAAAAGTTGTTGAGATTTAATGTTGTCATCAGACCAATTTGCCATAAGTTCATCAAATAAGATTCTACTATGTGCCCTATATTGGTCAATCATAATAAAGCCTGTTTTAATTGGAGATATAATATATTTTTGATGAAGTTGATACGGAGCTTTTTCATTAATGATGTTATCAAAATCATTTTCACTGTCCATTTTTGAAGGTAGAATAACCTCATCTGTATTTAAGTTGAGTTGATTTTGTTGCGAAGACACCTCATTTTTAGCACCTTCATAAAAATTTTCCCACTCAGACGGGTTTGGCTTTATTTCACTTTTTCTTGAACTTGAAAAACCACTATTTTGGGTTACTTTTACGGTATCAAACGGATTAAAATTAGGGTTAACTTTTATTTCGGGTACCCTAATACGTTCCCCTTTTTTTAATGCAGGAATATCAAATGATGATTCTTGATTAAAGTCAATTGTTGGTGCTACATTAAATTTGCCCAAAGCCTGTTTTATAGACGATCTTAAAATAGAATAGATTTCCTGACGGTTTTCAAATTTTATTTCGGTTTTGGTAGGGTGTACATTAACATCAATAGATTCGGTAGGAACTTCAAAGTATAGAAAATACGCAGGAAATTTGTTAGACGGTATCATACCTTCAAACGCTTGCTGAATAGCGTGATTAAAATACCTGTCTTTAAAATATCGGTTATTTACAAATAAAAACATTTGGTCTCTTGATGACCTTGAAAATTCGGGCTTAGTAACAAAGCCTGTTACCTTAAAAATATCTGTTTCTTCATTTACAGGCACTAAGCGATTGTTATAGTTTTTACCATAAATATGTACAATTCTTTGTCTTAATCCGCTTTGAGGTAAATTGTATATAAGGTCGCCATTGTGATGAAAAGTAAAGGTAATATCATGATGCACTAAAGCAACACGCAAAAACTCATTTAAAACGTGTTTGTACTCAGTAGTGTTTGAGCCTAAAAAGTTACGTCTGGCTGGGATATTAAAAAATAAATTTTTAACAGACACTGAGGTGCCACTTGCACAAGAGCAAGGTTCTTGAGAGATGACTTTTGAACCCTCAATAATAACTTTTGTCCCTAATTCTTTATCAACCAATTTGGTTTTTAATTCTACGTGTGACACTGCCGAAATAGATGCCATTGCTTCACCCCTAAACCCTTTAGTTTGTAAATGAAATAAATCATCAGCCGATTGAATTTTAGAGGTGGCGTGACGTTCAAAGCACATACGCGCATCAATATCAGACATCCCACAACCATTGTCTATAACTTGAACTAAAGTTTTACCGCCATCTTTGGCTATTAACTGTATTTTTGTTGCGCCTGAATCTATGGCGTTTTCTATCAATTCTTTAACCACAGAAGCTGGACGTTGAACTACCTCTCCCGCAGCAATTTGATTTGCAATATGGTCAGGTAAAAGTTTAATTAAATCTGACATCTTAATTTATTTCTTTGGTAAATTTGAATTAATAATTTCCTCTGCTCTATCTAATCCCGTAAAAATGTAATAGGTCGCAACACCAATAATTATTAAAATAATTAGCAATCTTAAATTTGCCATTTGGCTTTGTCTTCTTATCTCAGAATTTCCCCAAGTATCCTCTAAATTAGCTCTAAATCTAATTTCTCTATCTTTATTTTCTCCTCCATTGCCATTGTATAGCTTAATTTTCTTTTTAAGTTTTTCTTTACGCTCATCATAATACCTTGGTTGAAAATTATACCTGCGGTATTTACTTGGCATTTTAAACATTGACATTCTGCTCCAATTCATACTCAATTGTGTTTATCATTACAAAGATACTTTTTTTCATTTGTAAAAACTAATTTAATTAATTAAACTATTTTTTTACCACTTTAAATCCTTAAGTATGTTTGTAGCGAAATGAGAAGCAGTCATAAACACCTTAAAATGCAAATAAAAATTTGTGCATAAAAATTAAGTAGTTCAAAAACATATTTCCTATTTGGTTTTTGTTAAAACAAAATAATGATACTTGCCAACAAAAGTAATGGTTACTCAGGGAGAAAAAAGCTATACTAACATTATTTATAGTAAATGCCAATGGTTAATATACAAAAAATGTTACATTTGTTAATCAAAATTCAATAGGCAATGGTTTTATTAGACGGTAAAAAAACATCACAAGAAATTAAAGAAGAGTTAAAAATTAAAGTAAATCAATTATTGGCTGAGGGTAAAAAAGTACCTCACCTAGCAGCCGTGTTGGTTGGTGATAATGGCGCAAGTATTACGTACGTAAATGCAAAAGTAAAAGCTTGTGAATATGTTGGTTTTGATTCTACTTTAATTAAACTACCAGCCGATATTTCTGAAGATGATTTAATAAAGAAAATTGACCAATTAAATAACAATGATGATATTGATGGTTATATTGTTCAGTTACCTCTACCTGAACATATTGATGAATTGAAGGTAACTATGGCTATATCACCCAGTAAAGATGTAGATGGTTTTCATCCTGAAAATTTAGGAAAAATGGTTTTAAATTTACCTTGTTTTTTACCCGCAACGCCTTATGGTATTGTACAATTACTTGAACGATATAAAATTGAAACCTCAGGTAAGCATTGTGTAGTGTTGGGTAGAAGTCATATTGTAGGGTCGCCAATGAGTATTTTGATGGCGCGTAAGCATCCTTACGGTAACTGTACTGTAACCCTTACGCACTCGCGCACCAAAAATTTAAAAGAAATTACAAAATCAGCCGATATAATTATTGCTGCCCTTGGTAAAACTGAATTTTTAACTGCCGATATGGTTAAAGAAGGTGTAGTAGTTATTGATGTTGGTATTACAAGGGTTAAAGATGAGACTAAAAAATCTGGATTTAAGTTATTAGGTGACGTTAAATTTGATGAGGTTAGTCAAAAAGCGTCATATATTACGCCAGTACCTGGTGGTGTAGGACCAATGACCATTGCCAGTTTAATGGTAAACACATTTAAAGCAGTAGAAATGAAATAAACATTGGAATAGGAAATATGGGTCTTCTATTTAAGGTAATACCATTTACCAATTGAAATTACCGTAATAAAACGCCCTTTTCTCCTTTCTATTTCACTAAAAAAACAAACCATAACTAGGGCTATGCTTTATTTTTGTGTTTTATATAAAGAAAAAAATCATCATTTTCTTTTACAGTAATTTCAATTAATAACTGGTATAAGTAAAAATGTTATTTTTCTCTTAAATTTAAAAAAAATTTCATTAATAAATATTGATTGCTTACTTTTGACGGTTATAAAAATAAAGATTTGTAAATGTGGTTTAAACTCTCCCAGTTTATTTTAAGAACAAGAATCCCTATTCTTATCGCGCTATTAGGTGTAACTCTAATGTTTGGGTATTATGCTGCCACTAACATTAAAATGGATAACACTTTTGGAACTATGCTTCCAAAAGATTCTGAGGCTAAAAGAAACTATGTAAAATTAAAAGAGCTTTTTGGAGGTAATGAATCTTTAATGTTTTTTGCTATTGATAATACTGATTTATATACGTTAAAAAAATACAATGCTTGGTATGAATTAGGTGAGGAACTAAAAGCGCATCCTGCCATAGATTCTGTTTTTTCTGAGGCGCATCTTTATCAGTTAGAAAAAAACAAAGAAGAAAAGCAATTTTACTTTAAAAAAATATTAGCATACAAACCACAAAGCCAACTTGAACTAGACAGTGTTAAGACTATTATAAAATCAAACCCTTTTTATAAAGATTTGATTTATAATGATGAAAAAAATGCCTCTTTAATGATGATTTTTATCAATGAGGATTATATGGCGGATTTAAAAAAAGCCAAAGTTATTTTAAAATTAGAGGATGACATTAAAAAGTTTGAAGAAATCTTGGGAACAATTCATATCTCTGGTTTGCCCCATATTAGACTTACAATAGGTGAAAAATTACAATCTGAATTAGGGTTGTTTATAGGCTTGTCAATAGGGGTAACATCTTTACTTTTACTTTTGTTTTTTAGATCGTTAAAAATAGTTTTAATCTGTAACATTGTTGTTTTTGTTGGAGTAATATGGTCGCTTGGTAGTATTGGCTTTTTTGATTTTAGATTATCTATTTTGATGGTGTTAATACCGCCTTTAATCATTGTAATAAGTATTCCTAATAGTATCTTTTTGATCAATAAATTTCATCAAGAGATAAAAAACCATGGTAACAAGGCAAAGGCGTTATCAAGAGTTATCCAAAAAATTGGAAACGCTACTTTTTTAACTAATCTAACAACTGCTTTAGGCTTTTCAACTTTTATGTTTACAAATTCCGAAAGACTTTCTGAATTTGGAATGATTGCGTCTTTAAATATTTTGGTAGTGTTTTTATTGTCAATTACAATTTTACCTATCGTTTTAAGTTATTCTGCTATTCCCAAAACAAAACATTTAAGACATTTAGAAAAAAAATGGTTACACATAGCGGTAGAAAAATTAGAATATATTGCACTGTATAAAAGAAAACAAGTATTTATAGGTGCGTTGATTGTTATATTGTTCTCTATCATTGGTGGTGCACAAATGAATGCCACGGGTAAAATAACAGGAGATTTACCTCAAAAAGACCAATTAAATACCGATTTACAGTATATAGAATCTCACTTTGGAGGCTCTTTACCATTTGATATTTTAATAGACACCAAAAAGAAAAATGCTTTTATTCATAGGTTTCATGAAATAGATAACGTCCAAAAATATTTAAGTAAATATACTCAGTTTTCTAAGTCTATATCGGTAACAGATGGAATTAAAGTTATTAATATGGCTTATAGTGGAAATAATCCCCAAAAATATACAATCCCTTCTATAAGTAAAATGAGGAAGTTTGAACCTTACCTTAAAGACGATAAAGCAGGTGTTAATCCTTTTGTTGATTCATCTGGGGTGATAACGAGAATATCTATACAAATTAAAGATCTTGGCGCTTATAAAATTCAAGAAGTTATTGACAGTATTCAAGATAGTGTTTTATTTTATCTAAATCCTAATTACGCAACTTTGGATAGTGCTTATCAAACTGCAATTACGTTAAAAGGAGGAGAAAAAGACGAGTTTTTACAAGATTTCTATTTTGATAACGTTGGCGTTTATAATAATTTAATAGACATTTATGCTGGTAACAATGAGGAGTTAAAAGATGAGTTTTTATTTGATGAGTTTAAAATAAATGAATATCATTCAAAAGACGATTTTAACGATAATTTGAAAAAAGCCATTGAAAAAGAGTATTGGGACGTTACATACACAGGAACTTCTGTAGTAGCCTCTAACGGTACACGTTATATGGTTTTTAATTTATTTACTTCATTAGCCATAGCTATTGTTTTAATTGGGATGATAATGGCTTTACTATTTCGTTCGTTTAGAATGGTTATTATTTCTTTAATACCAAATTTTATTCCTTTACTATTTACAGCTGCCATGATGGGATATTTTGGTATTCCAGTTAAACCTTCAACCATTTTAGTATTTAGCATTGCTTTTGGTATATCTGTTGATGATACAATTCACTTTTTAGCAAAATTTAGACAAGAATTAAAAACCCACGGTCATGATTTTAGAAGATGTATTCTTGTAGCATTAAGAGAAACAGGGGTTAGTATGATTTACACCTCTATTGTCCTTTTCTTTGGATTTTTAGTGTTTGCTTTTTCGGAGTTTGGTGGTACACAAGCATTAGGTGTTTTGGTGTCTTTAACCCTATTAGTGGCTATGTTTTCAAATCTACTGGTATTACCTGCTTTGTTATTCTATATGCAAAGAAAAATGACCAATAAAGCACTTGCAGAGCCGTTGTTTGAATTGTATGATGAAGAGGAGGATATTGATTTTGAGCGTCTTGAAATTGAAAAAGGATTAAAAAAATATAAAGAAGAGGATTTAAAGCATCAATAAAGTGATCAATAGCATTAAGAAGTATCAAAATTTTATATCTCAAGAAATTGAGCAACTTAATTTACCTTCAGTACCTCAACAGTTATATGAACCTATTACCTATTTTTTAAGTTTAGGAGGTAAACGTATGCGCCCAGTTTTAACACTTATGGGGTGTGAATTATTTCAATCAGATTATTCAAAAGCAAAACAAGCTGCTTTGGCTGTAGAATTGTTCCATAATTTTTCCTTAATTCATGACGACATTATGGATGAAGCCCCTTTGCGTAGAGGACAACAAACTGTGCATATAAAATGGAACACTAATGTAGGTGTGTTGTCTGGAGATGCTTTACTCATTTTGGCATATCAACAATTAACAACATATAGTGCTGACATTTTAAAAGAATTACTTCCCTTGTTTAATCAAACCGCAATTGAGGTATGCGAAGGACAACAGTATGATATGGATTTTGAGTTGCGTAGTGATGTATCTATTCAAGAGTATATTCAGATGATAAGATTCAAAACGGCAGTATTGTTAGGGTGTAGCTTACAAATGGGCGCTATAATTGGTGGAGCTTGTCAAAAAGACGCTAAAGCACTATATCATTTTGGTTTAAATTTGGGTATTGCTTTTCAATTACAAGATGACATTTTAGATGTATATGCTGATCAAAACAAATTTGGAAAGCAAGTAGGGGGAGACATAATTGCCAATAAAAAAACGTATTTGCTTTTAAAGGCTTTTGAAGATGCTGATGCAAATCAAAGTAAATTGTTAAATGAATTATTATTGGAATCAAATGCGGATAAAAAAGTAAAAGGGGTTAAACAAATTTATGAGTTACTTGATATAAAAAGCAAAGCTGAGTTAAAAATGAATGATTTTTATCAAA
>DQTE01000014.1 GCA_015662905.1 Crocinitomix sp.
GGATTTAAAGGAGAGAAACTGTTACCATTGGTATCGTAAGAGGATGGAATAAGGATTGTTGTTTTAGTGGTCTAGGAAAAAGGGTTCATTATATAAATAATATACCCTAGCATTGTAAAATGATAGGGTATTGTTTTAGTTTAATATATAAACTATTTTAGTTGAAAGAATACATTGCAGTTTCACTATCTGTGTTTAGATGAGGGTCACCACTACCAGCTAATTCTTTTATTTCAAATGTATGAGACATCTGATCATCAGGTATTATTGCTGAAAATTGGCCACTTAATTGAAATGTAGAGTATGATCCTTTTGGGAATCTGCCTTCATTGCCAATATAAGTGATTGTATATGCATGGTCATTCTCAGTAAACGACCAATCTTTATTATTGATATTAACATCAGTATAGTTTTGATCAAAATTTAATTTAACTTTAGGATCTTTGTCAATAGAAAATTTAAGAGGTCCTGTATTGATTCCACTATTATATTCTGCAGCTCTTGTAGTTAATGTAAAGTTATTATTTTGAGGAGTAAGTATACTGTTAGTAAGTTGTAATGTTATTCCATAGTTTGGTATTTTATGTATATTGACAAGATCATAATATATCTGTTCAGTAGATCCATTATTCGTGTGGATAATGTCACTAGTACCAGATATCATGGCATGTAAAGGAAATGAACCTCTTGTGTAATTAGGGAATGAGTAATTAGTTTTATAAGTAAATGATTTTATACCGTATGCTGGAAAATTTCCTGTATATCTAAATATATATTTACCATCACCTTTTGTCATTTCCCATAATGAATTGTTATTCATTGTTGTATCAAATGATACAATATTACGTGAGTACATCGTTGATATATAAACTTCTAATGGCTTTGTTCCTTGGTGATTATTTATTTCATGTATAGTAACAGTAGTTTCTGCATTAGCAGAAAGTTGATAAAAATTTGTTTGGTTTGACTCCATGTAAATTGTGTAGTCTGCCTCGGCTGTATTAAGTAGATTTCTAATAAATGGAGATTCCTCTTTAATTCGAGAAATTGCTATCCCATGGTTAGCACCACCCTGAGTATTACATCCACCATTTGTATGTACTGCAACTAACTGACCGTAGGTATTTAATACACCAGCACCAGAGCTTCCACGGGCAGTATCTAAATCAGTATATTGTATATAGTTACTTGAAACAGGACCATTGTAATTACCAGTTTCTAGTACTTTTGGTAAACCACTTGGATGTTGTATTATAGTTAACAATTCATTGTCTGAAATATTCTCAGAAATAGTTGCTGGAGCATATACAGAGGTAGGATTATTAGATAATTGAAGTATTGCATAGTCTAGTCCACCATTTTCGCGTTCTATAATACTTGAAACTTTATATGCGTCAGGTCTATGGAGTACACCATCAGTATCATATTGATAGTTAAATCTAACAATCATTTCTTCATTATCTATTCTATCTTGAGCATCACGTAATATACAATGACCAGCAGTTAAAAAAGTATTATCTCTTAAAAGTGTCCCACTACATAGAGAAACAGTACCTTCACTGTTAGTATATGCAAGCTCTCCTACTGAACCCTCATGTGAATTTACATAATCTGTTGTAACGCCTAGAGTACCATCATATTGTTCTACATTTTGCCAATCAATACTAGCACCACATATAGATTCCTCTGCAGATTCCTGGGTTAAACCAGTATTCATTAAGGTTCTATCTAACGTTACAACTTTATTACCCCAAGAATATGTAACATCTGCTTGACCAGATCTATATCCAAATACTTTCATAGTCAGTTTTTCAGTTGTTTGAGGAGTAACTTTAATATATTCATTACCTTTTTGCCCATCTACACCATTGTATCCAGACCATTCAATGTGCATACCTTTATAGTTTACACTTTGTTTACTAGAACCAGATAGTAGTCCTTTATCTTGAGAGCTTGCAGCCCATTTCACAATTGCTGTACCATCTTCACCATAAAGTTGAACATCTACATCTACCATAGAATTTAAAACTATATTGAGATTATCTATATTTTTAGGTATTTCTCCTACTAAAGCAATGCTTTTATGAGGAATATTTTGTGTAAAATTACCTTCTCCTATACCATCTTCACAACCTACCTTACCGGTCCAGCTATAATTAACAGTTGCAGTTCCAGCTTTGTAGCCATATGCTTTCATTTCTAAATTTACAGGCGTTTCTTTACCTTGTACTTTTATAAATTCATAACCTTTATTGCCATTAGTGCCATTATAACCACTATAAGTAATTTCCATATCTTTATATGTTTTAGTTTCTTCATATGATCTATAAAAAAGTGCATCTAAACTATTTCCAGAACTCCATGCAACAATAGCTTTGTTATTATCAGTATCAAAAAGTTGTATATCTACATCTTTATTACTTTGTAGCTCTATTGATAGACCTTCAATATCTATAGGTATAGTACCTACACTAATGGAGTCATTTTGTAAAATATTTTGTTCAAATGTTCCAGAGCCTGAACATTCGGTAAAATCAAATTCAGCCCACGCAGAGTTTACAAGCAGTAAGCTTGATAACAATATTATATTCTTTTTCATTCTTTTCCCATTTATTTAATTAAATTTATATTAAAAACTTTATATTGCAGTTACATGTTATTGATTTAGATTTTTTGTGTAAGCTGACAAATTAGTTTAACCTTCTCCTGTAAGTTGTTCTATAGTTTAGTGACACTAAGTAGTATGTTAAGAAAAAAGTAAATTTTTTTAACTATAACTTTAATATCACTAAAATAAAGCATATCAAAAATATACTTAGAAATTAATTTTAATCTTGGAGAGCCACTTGCAGATTCCAATAAACAACCCACAATTTAAGCTAAATTAGATTTTCAAAAAGTCCTTCAATACCC
>DQTE01000009.1 GCA_015662905.1 Crocinitomix sp.
GCTTGTTTGAATATTCTATTGGAAGATTAACCATATGGGTGAAAATATTATTTTATACAAAGATAACATCTTTAGTTGTTTATGTCTAATAATCAAACCCTATTGCATAATCACGGTTAAAAAATTACCGACACTTCTATGTCTTAAAATTTATTTAGGACAGAATTGATATATTGTTGGAAGTCTGATATTATTCAAGTTTAATTTTTACCTACAATATTCTTACAGGTTTAAGGATAAATAGTTTTTGTTTTTTTACCGTTTTCGTCCCAATCTATCCATTTACCTTTTTTAACACCTTGTTCAAAACTACCTTTTGATTTTTTCCTACCATTTTCGTAGTAGGTTTTCCAAAGTCCAATTTTTTTACCGTCTATGTAATTACCTTTGGCTTTAAGCTTTCCATTTTTGTAGTAAGAAATAAAAGAACCATCAAATTTACCCTCTATAAAAGATGTTTTTTCTTGTAGTTGTCCGTTATCATAATACAATATCGCCTCTCCATGTCTTTTTCCTTCTTTGTAATGTTGGGTAATCTTTAAATCTCCATTTTCATAATAAAAAACATAACTGCTATCTAATTTGCCATTTTTGTAATTTGTAGCTATTTTAAGTTGTCCGTTGTCGTAAAAATCTTTGGCTTCACAGCAAATTATACCATTTTTATAATGCTCAATATATTGAATGTTACCATTTTTATAGTATTTTGTAACCGTTCCATTTCTTTTACCGTTAACAAAGGGTATTTCTTTTTTAACCTTGCCATTATCGTAGTAGTAATACACCTTACCCTCTAATTTTCCATTTTTATAATTGCCTTCTTCATATAAGTATCCACCTTCTTTATGGTAAATTTTATAAACTCCATGTAACTCACTATTTTCATTATAATTTGTAATGTTTTTTAGTTTGTTGTTAGCGTAAAATTGTCTCCAAGTACCTATTTTTTTATCACATTTTAAATTACCCACATAAACAGTATCTTTACCATCCATTTTTAGTTCAAGCCCTGTTTTTTTTGCAATCTTCCACTCAATTTTAATATTTTCTGAGGGATTTATAGATTTGATTTTGTAATTGGTAGGATGAGTAACAAGAATTTTAAATCCACCTTTATCATCTGTAATTTTACCTTTTCCTAAATAAGACCATTGCTCTATGTTTGGGTTATATGTACTTTCTTTGTTTAATTTATATAAATCTACAATTAAATTAAGATACTTTCCACTTGTTTGATGGTTATGATTTAAGTTTAAGGTATTACCATTAAAATCTTTAAAGTAAGCATATAGTTGATTTAAGGTAGAGTCGCATTGAGATACAGATAGATAAGATGTAAAAAGTAAAGTAAAAGTTAATAGTTTTTTCATTTCTATAATTTTTTTGTCAAATATATTAATTTTAAGTAACAATATAGTAGTTATATACGTTTATACACTTACAAATATTATGCAAATGAAAGGAATTATTTTAGCAGGAGGCTCGGGTACGCGATTGTATCCCCTAACTAAGGCGGTATCTAAACAGATTTTACCAATATATGATAAACCTATGATTTATTATCCGTTATCGGTTTTAATGTTAGCCGATATAAAGGATATTTTAATTATTTCAACACCAAGAGATATCCAAACCTACAAAGAGTTGTTTGGTGATGGTAGTTTTTTAGGCATTAAAATATCATATAAAATTCAACCTTCACCTGATGGCTTAGCGCAAGCATTTATTTTAGGAGAAGAATTTATAGGAAAAGATAATGTCTGTTTAGTGTTAGGCGATAACATTTTTTATGGCTATGGTTTACCAAAAATTTTACAAACATCTGCAAAATTAAAAAAAGGAGCTGTTGTGTTTGGGTATTATGTAAACGACCCTCAAAGATATGGTGTGGTTGAATTTGATGAAAACAAAAATGTTATTGGAATTGAAGAAAAACCTACTGACCCAAAATCTAATTATGCGGTAACAGGATTATATTTTTATGACAATTCTGTAATAGAAAAAGCTAAACGCATAAAACCATCTAAAAGAGGAGAATTAGAGATTACAGATTTGAATAAATTATATTTAGAAGAAGGAACGCTAAAAACTGAACTACTTGGACGGGGAATGGCTTGGCTCGATACAGGTACACATGAATCATTAATTCAGGCTTCAAATTTTATTGCTTCAATTGAACAAAGACAAGGATTAAAAGTTTCTTGTATTGAGGAAATTGCTTTTAGAAAAGGCTATATTGATGAAAACCAATTGAGAAAATTAGCCCAACCATTAAAGAAAAACCAATATGGTCAGTATTTATTAAAATTATTAGATAAAAATAGACAAACAATTTAAACATGGAAACATTAAAAAATATATTAATTGATAGTTTAAATGGATTTTCTGCAAATGATATACCTTTGTTTATATTTCAAATATTAGTTGCCGGACTTTTAGCCCATATTTTTCAAATAGTAGTCAATAAAAAATTAAAAACTTCTATTATAACCAATTCAGCACTTATAGCCACAACTATTGCTATTTTATCAGCTATTGTAAAATACTCTTTACCATTTTCTATATTAGCACTTGCCATTATACTGTGGTTAAAACCTAAACAAAATGACACATATATGTCAAAAATAACACTATTTATTGTTGGATTTATTGGTGTTGGATGTGGAGTAGGGTCGGTAATTTTAACTATTTTTGGAACACTTATTCTACTATTTATACTACTTTTTATGCCCTTGAAAAATAATGAATGAAATTGATTAAAAAGAAAATAGATTATTTACTGATATTTTTATTGTTAAGTGTACTGTCTTTGTATGCTTTTGTTGGTGATATTAACTACTTTTTTAAACCTGCACATTCAACAACTTACAAAGTTTATGAAAATGCAAAAGATGTTATGTTATTTTCTCCGCAAGGTCAGCCTTTAAAGCAAGCAAAAATTAAAACCTACAACCCTAATTTTAGGCTTAAAGTATCAACCGATGGAGGCAAAACGTATCTTAATTTAAGTGTTGATAATTTTAATAAAATAAGGTTTAAAGATATAAGTAAATATGTTATATCTTACAGATTTAAGTTCCCTTTTGGCAATTTACCTACGGTTAAATCTTTTTTAGTTAAAGCCAAACATAAGTCAAAAGAAATTTATACAAAACCAATCCAAATAACGTATGTTCAAAATTATAAATCAAACTTTCCTTTTGTAAGTTTAATTATTAATGAAGATGATTTGTTTGATGAATACAATGGAATGATGGTTTTAGGTAAAGAGTCTTGGATTGAAGATGATTTGCCTTTTTATAAAAACTTTTGGTTTAAAGACGCTAATTATAAGCAAAGAAAAGGAAAATGGAGAAAAAAAACATATTTTCAATACTTTGAAAAAGGAAAATTGAAAAGTGAATTAATATGTGAAGCCTCAATTAGTGGGAATGCAACAAGGTCTTTTGCTCAAAAGTCAATAAAATTAAAATCTGTTAAACAGTTGTACGCTACAGATAAATTTAAGTATCATTTTTTTGGTAAACAAGGCCTATCCAAATACAAATCATTGGTACTAAGAAATTCGGGAAATGATAATACCAAAACGCTTTTTGCTGATAGACTAATGCAAGAATTAGCGATTAAAGATGATGTTTTATATCAAAAGGGACAATTCGTCAATGTATTTATTAATGGCAATTATTGGGGGATTTATAATTTAAGAGAGAGATACGATTCTTATTTTATATCTAAAACAGAAAATGTAGAAAAAAAAGATATCACTTTACTCGAGGGTGCTTATGCTAAATTAAAGACTGGAAAGAAAAAAATACAAAAACAATATGTAAATTATATTGACTCTCTTTATCAATTAGATGAAATAACAAATGCAATTTTAGCTGAAGTAGAATCTAAAATAAACTTAAACTCTTTTATAAATTACACGTTTAACCAAACATTTTTCGCCAATGGAGATTGGTTAATCAATAATATTTTAGTGTACAAAGCAGGCACGAAAAAATGGAAATGGGCATTGAATGATTTAGATTACGGACTTGCCTATCAAGGTGAGCATAATGTTAATGAAAACATTTTTGATAAACTAAAAATTAACCAATCTTATTTTGGTAAATTGTATCAAATTCTATTAAAAAATAAACAATTTAAAAAACGTTTTAAAAATCAATTATACAAAAATATAAACAGAATGTATGCTAACAATAGGGTGCTTAATATTTATCAATCTTTAAAAACGGATTTAAAAATAAATATACAGTGGCAAATTAACAGGTGGAGAGTTATCAAATCAATAGAGGAGTGGGATGAAAATTGCAAAAAGAACTTAAATTTTTTACTTAATCGTAGAGAGGTTTATAAACATCAAATAGATAGTATTTAATGATATACGCTTATAAACAAAATGCTCAATTTATTTTACTACTTATTATAATGTATGTGGTAGGTGTTTGGGGTGGACCAGTTATCTATTTACTTTTTCCTGTTGTTTTTGGCTTGTTTGGATTAAAAAGACTGTTTCTAGAAATGATTATCACTTCAATTTGGTTGCTAATTCTTTCTGATTACATTCCTATAAAAGGTGCAACTTATAATGATTTACAATTTGCCAAAGATTTAAAACCTTTGATACCTCTGTTTTTATTCGGATTTTATTTTTTAAATAGAGATAGGTTTCCACCCATACCTAAAATATTCATCAATTTTATTCCCTTTTTAATTGTAGCATTAATTGCACTTAAATATTCTATTAAATTAGATGTTGGGATTAAAAAATATATATCATTTGTACTGATGTATTTTACAATTCCTGTTTACATAAATTATTTACATCAAAAATACGGAACTCTATTTTGGGATAGTTTACTCACTTTTATAACGTGGATGTTGATTATTGGGCTTGTTTTAGGAATTGTAGCACCACAAATAGGGATGATTGGCGGAGATAGATTTAAAGGTATTTTAGGAAACCCAAACGGATTAGGAATCTTTTTAAATTTAACATTTATCCTTTGGACGTTAGCAAGAGAATACCATTTGATTACTTTTAATAAAAAAGAAAATAGACTTGTCTTTTTTGTTATTTTAATCTCTTTATTTTGGTCAGGCTCAAGAAATGGTATTATGAGCATTTTTATGTTTTATATGGTGTATAGATTAGTTAAAATACATTGGTCTTTTGCCATAATTGTAGTAATATCTGTAGTAGTGTTTGAAGAGATAATTTTTAGCGCTTTTATTGAGGTAATTCAGTTTTTTCAATTATCGGACTATTTTAGATTAAATTCTTTAGAGGAAGGCTCTGGTCGAAAAAAAGCATGGATATTTGCTTGGCAAGAAATACAAAACTACTTTTTTATTGGTGGAGGATTTGGACATGATGAACATATTATGAGACCAAATTATTATTGGCTTAAAAGAATTGGACATGATGGAGGTGTACATAACTCGTATCTTTCCATGTGGTTTGACGCAGGAATAATAGGTGTTATACTATACTATGGAGCTTTAATAAAAGTTGTTTTAACAGCCACAAAAATAGATTACATTGGAATAGCATTTTTAGTGTCAATTTTATTTAACATTTCTTACGAATCTTGGTTAGTGGCATCTTTAAATCCATATACCATCATATTCTTAATTATTTTAACCATTTTTGTACAACAATTAAGAGGAAATCAAATACACAAAAATATTGAAAACTAAAATAGATAAAATAAAGCTTTTAAAACGCATCATAATTTTGTTATTACTGATGTCTATTGTGGTGTTTTATGTTGCTAATAAAAAATTAAAACAATACGGTTACCATGGTGTGTGGGATTTGATTACAACTTATAATTCAAATCAAAAATTAGCAAAAAAAGTACAAGCAAAAAATATTCAATTACAAATTTCAGATAAAGATTATAATTTTTTAAAACAAAAGCGTCAAGAGGCTTTGGATAGAGGTTTAATGATTAATAAAGGAAACAATTATGTGGACTGTAAAATAAAAGTAAATGATGATAAAGTTGAGGGCAAATTACGTTTAAAAGGTCACATGACAGACCACTTACAAGGAGACAAGTGGTCATTTAGAATTAAATCAGATAAAAAAATAATGGGCATGTATAGATTTTCTTTACAACACCCCGGAACAAGAAATTATGTTTACGAATGGATATACCATCAATTATTAAAATATGAGGGTATCATTTACTTGAAGTATGATTTTGTTAACGTTATGTTAAATGATAAAAATTTAGGTATATATGCCCTTGAAGAACACTTTGGACAGCATGTTTTAAAAAGAAATAACAGACCAAAAGGAGCAATCATTAGATGGAATCCACAATTATATTGGGAAGGGCGAATTGATGAATTTGCTGGTGTTTATTTAGATGAACAATATAAAGATTATTCATCTGCTTACGCAGAACCATACGACAAAGGAAAAACTTTAAAAGATAAAGATGTATTGAAAACATACCGTAACGGGGTTAAATTATTAGAAGAATTTAGAAATGGAATAAAAACAACCTCACAAGTATTTGATATTGATAAATTAGCAAAATTTCACGCCATTATAGATTTGGTAGGTGGACATCATTCATTGGATTGGAGTGATGTAAAATTGTATTACAATTCAGCGTCTAAAAAAATAGAACCTGTTGGTTACGAAAGTTTTAGTATTAGAAAATCGGAACGTATAGCAGGGCAACAAATTTACCAAAATTATGACAGTGTTGTTTTTAATTATCACGCTCAACTCTTCAAAGACCCAGTCTTTTTTAAGGCATATATAAAAGCTTTAGAGCGTATAGCTAATGAAAAGTATTTAAGTCAATTTATTGATAAAATTCAACCAGAACTTGATTTAAAAATAGGAGTACTTGCTAAAGAATGGGCATATCGTAAATTTAATTTTGAAGGATATTTTGAAAATATAAGACTAATCAAAAACAATTTAAACCTGCCTAAACCTTTTCACGCTTTTATAAGTCAATTTAATGATTCAACAATTGTTGTTGATATTGCCCCTGTATCAGATTTTCCAATAGAGATAATAAAACTAAAACAAGGTAAAAATGAATATCATTTAATAGAGCCATTTGTTTTATCACCAAAAGTAAGAGACAGTTACATTAAATTTAACAAATTACACTTTAAAGGGCAAATTACAAGTCCTAAAGGTTTAATTATTGAAGCAAAAATACCAGGCTATTCAAAAACATTTCAAATAGGAGTAGCACCGTATGCCTACTTTAATAAAGAGGATAGTTTTATATTACAACAAACGTCAATAGATACATCTTTTTTTAAGGTTAAAGGTAAAGAGGTATTTTTAAAAAATAAAGATGTAAACATTAGCAAAACAGTATATATTCCAAAAGGTTATACTTTAAATTTATTACCCAATCAAAATTTAGTATTAGATGCAGATTTAATTATAAGTGGAAGTTTTAAAAGTAATGGACTAACGAATCATCAAGCTATAATTACAGCACAAAAAGGTAAAATTGTACTCAATAAAGCAGTTTTTCAAATAACAAACACCTCTTTTAATGGTATAATGGCTATACGTTCCAATCAATCTAAATTAAATTTTAAAAACTGTTATTTTTATAATTTAAATAAACTCATTACCGATAATCATTCAACAATTGTTATAGAAAATTGTTATGGTGGCACGCTTAAACAATTAGCAAGTTTAAACCAAAGTGAATTACTGATAAAAAATTGTGTATTTAAAAAAGGAGGACAATTACTTAATACAAAAAGTTCAAATATTAAAATGATGTCAAGTAGGGTAGAAGCGTATCAATCTTTATCAAATTTAGACCATATTTCAACTTTTAAAACGTGGTCAGCGTCATTTAAAGAAATTGACACTGTTTTTACGTTAAAAAATGCTTCAACTGTAAATACATTTGGTGGCGAATTTTACGAGTGTGATGTGGCTGTTAAAATTAACAAAAATTCTCTCAATTTAAAAGGAGAATCTAAGCAGGTTATTTACAATGCAACACTTCAAAATATCAACCAATTAGTAATTAAAGAATAATGAAACAAACTATTTCAACCATAATATTTGTACATGTTTTTGTGCAATCTTTTAGTTTGGTGTCACCATTTAATCAAACAAAATTTACTACCGACTCAACATTAAATTATTCATTTATAGTAAGTGGACATTTTTACGGCAACCAAAGCAATAAAACGGGGTATCCTTGTAATACATTACTTGCAAATTTAGATTGGATAAATCAATCCAAAGCAAACGCATTGTTTTGTTTGGGCGATATGTTTTTAGATGTTACAAACGATATACCTTACTACAAAGAGAGTTTTTTTAACAAGTTACAAATCCCTTTGTACAACGCCGTAGGCAACCACGACTTATCAGCAGAAGTATATCAGCAAAATTTTGGCGATACGTATTATTATTTTATGGTGAATAAAGACATTCACTTAATTTTAGATACAGAATTAGATAACGGAAACATAGAAGGAAAACAATTAGAGTTACTAAAAGAAGTATTAAATATTGTAAACCAACAAACCATAAACAACGTTTTTATTTATGCCCACCGTACACTCTGGGCAAAACATTTTAAAGAATTAGAGGGACTGTTTAAAGACAATACACAATCTGTATTAGGTAATAATTTTAAAGCAGATATATTGCCATTGTTAAATCAAATAAAATTAAAGTCAAAAATATATTGGTTTTCTGGTTCAATTGGTGGAGATGCCCCTTCATCTTTCTTTTATTTTCCGAAAGATGATATAACATACATTGCCACTGCAATAAGAGGTTTTAAAAGAGATGCCGTGCTATTGGTAAATGTTAATCAAAAAGGGGTAACGTTTAAAACACAAAGTCTTACCAAACAAAACTTACAAAACTTAGCAACTTATAATGTTGAGTTTTGGCAACAAAAAACAGTAAAAGAGTCATTTAATTATAGGTTAATACCACTTTATATAAAGCAAGTTGTATTTAGTAGATATTTTTGGTATGGTTTTTTCACTTTACTATCTATAATTATTGTATTAAAATTTTTAAGAGTAAAAACTTTTAATTTTAGAAAAAAAATTTAACTTTGTATAAAAACAAAAAATAGATTCTCTATGAAAAAAATAGCAATTTATATAACAATCAGTATTTCATTGTTAGTAGTGAGTGTTTTTTTAACCTCATTTGATTCAGTTAAAACAGTAAATCAAGGTGGAGATTATGTCTATGATTTTGTAGATGAAATGCCGGTTTTCCCTGGAGGAGAAGAAGGTTTAAAAAAATATATTGAAGACCACTTGGTATATCCAAAACGCTTAAAAAAAGAAGGAATAGGAGGGAGAGTTTTTGTAAGCTGTATTATAGAGAAAGATGGAGAAGTAACCAATGAAAAAGCGATTCAAGGCTTTAATAAAAAATTAGAATTTGAAGCATTAAGAGTAGTACAAGGTATGCCGAATTGGATACCAGGCAAACATAAAGGCAAATTGGTAAGGGTTCGCCAAACCATAGCTGTAGAGTTTAAATAAACCCACTTAAAAGGTATTAAAATCTCTATAATAAATCAGGACGTTTTTGCTTAGTGGTTTCAATAGCCTTTTGCATACGCCATTCTTCAATTAATTTTTGATTACCACTCAGTAAAACATCAGGTACTTTATGACCTTTATAATCTGCAGGACGGGTATAAACTGGAGGAGCTAATAAATTATCTTGAAATGAATCTGTCAGGGCTGAGGTCTCATCATTTAAAACACCAGGCAACAATCTAACAATTGAATCTACCAATACTGCCGCGCCTAATTCCCCACCAGATAACACATAACTACCTATTGAAATTTCTTTAGTAATAAATAGGTCTCTAATTCTTTGGTCAACACCTTTGTAATGCCCACACAATATTAATAAATTTTTATTTAAAGACATCATATTACAGGTTGTCTGATTTAAAACTTCACCATCAGGAGTCATATAAATTAATTCATCATAATCTCTTTCTAAAGTTAATTTTTCAATGCAATCTGCAATGGGTTGAATCGTCATTACCATACCTGCCCCCCCCCCATATTGATAATCATCAACACTCTTTTGACGGTGTGTAGAATAGTCTCTTATATTATGTAAATGAATTTTGGCTATGCCTTTATCTTGGGCACGTTTCATTATTGAATGATTAAGCGCACCCTCAATCAATTCAGGTAGTATGGTTAAAATATCAATTCTCATTATTGCAAAAATAAGTATTATAATTTAGTAACGTTAATTTTATAAATCTAAAAACACACTCAAAACGTTTAATAATCGATATAAAACGTAAAAATATAATTTTTTAAAATGAACACCCACAGTTATACCAATATCTATAAAAAACTTACTCTTATATAATTTAGCTAAGTGTCACCTAAATTCAATTAGTAATTTTGATTTTTAAAAATCTTTTTATAAATTAGTACTATACTTTTGTTAAACACAATAAAAAAATAAGATAAAGACATAAGTAAAATAAACGGAAAGATTACTTTATATATAGATGTTGATTGTCATGTGAAAAGACAATGTCGTATTGAAAAGGAAAAATAATATATTATGCATGTATGAAAAAAAAGATTCTCGCAATTTCAATTTTCGCATTATCTATTGTTAGTTATAGTTCAGATACGTTTAATCAAAACAGCTTTCAATGACCTGAGATTGTTAATGACGGATTAAATGTTGGTACTTTAGATGAAGTGAATATTGATTCTACATTGATTGCAAAAGCTGTGACCAAAATAATAGAGGGCAAATATAAAGAAGTACATTCTATGCTCATTTATAAAGATAATAAACTTGTATTCGAAAAGTACTTTAAGGGACATCAATATAAATGGGATGCTTATAAACATCATGGTGATTTACTAGCATGGGATAGGAATATGTTGCATAATATGATGTCCGTTACAAAAAGCGTGACATCTGCCTGTGTAGGCATAGCAATAGAAAAAGGGTTTATAAAAAGTGTTCACCAGTCTATATTTGATTACTTACCTGAACATCAAGGTCTCATGACAGATAGGAAAGAAAAAATAACTATCGAACATTTACTTACTATGACTTCTGGATTAAAATGGAGAGAATGGTCAGCATCAAATAGCAGTTTGAATAACCCTGTCATTGGAATTTGGTCTCAAGACAAAGACCCAATTACTTATATTTTAGAAAAGCCACTGATTAATAATCCAGGGGTTATGTTCAATTATTCTAGCGGCAATGCTATTGTTTTGGGTGAAATTATTAGGAATGCTACTAAAATGACTATTGATGAATTTTCCTACAAATATTTATTCGAACCATTAGGAATTGAATCTTATAATTGGGCTGATAAATTTGAAAATGGTGTAGATGCCAACAATTTGAAAATAACA
>DQTE01000189.1 GCA_015662905.1 Crocinitomix sp.
TCCATTTCTGGCATCATTACATCTAAAATAATTAAATCTGGAACTATTCTTTTTGCTAATTCTATGCTCTTTTTACCATCATTGGCCGACCACACCTCATACCCTTCTTTTTTTAACAGATAAGATAACATGTCTAAAATGTCTTTTTCATCATCAACCAATAAATTTTTTTTTGCTACCATAAGTAAACTTATCTTGTTTTAATAGTAACACATAATAGTAACACAAAGAACGTAATTTTTTGTTAATCTAATATTAAGCAAAGGTTATGTTTTTATATAATTCACTTATAAAGATTAATGAATATTTAATATTAAATAAACGTTAAAACAATAAACCATATAGACCTTTGTGGCATAAAATAAAAAAAAGAAAAAGATGAAAAAGAAAATTTTATTAGTAACAGTATTAAGTCTTGGATTGGCTGTTACGTCTTGTAAGAAAAAAGGTTGTACAGATCCCGTTGCAACTAATTATAGCGAAAAAGCTAAAAAAGATGATGGTTCTTGTGTTTATGATAATTTAAACGCAACTGAGTTTATTGAATCTGGAAATACAGTTACAATTATTGATCATGGAGAAGGTATTGGTACAAAAACTCTTACTGCTGATAAAATTTGGATATTAAATAAATTTGTATTTGTAAATTCAGGACAAACTTTAACTATTGAGCCTGGTACAGTAATAAAAGGAAAAGCTGGGCAGGGCGAAAATGCTTCAGCCTTGATTGTAACTAGAGGCGGAAAGATAATGGCAGAAGGCACTGCTGCAAACCCAATAATATTTACGGCTGAATCTGATGATTTAAACGGATCTTTATCTAAATCGGCAAGAGGTTTATGGGGAGGATTAATTGTATTAGGAAAGGCAAAGCTTAACTCATCACCTGGTGAATCGGCTATTGAAGGGATACCTACTACAGAAAGTCGTGGTTTATATGGGGGCAATGATGATGCTGATAATTCAGGCGTGTTAAAGTATATATCTATAAGACATGGAGGAACAGATATTGGTGCTGGTAATGAGATTAACGGTTTAACACTTGGCGGTGTTGGATCTCAAACGGTAATTGAAAACATAGAAATTATTGCTAATGCTGATGACGGGATTGAATGCTTTGGAGGAAAACCTCAAATTAAAAATATAGTTATTTCTTATTGTGCTGATGATTGTTTTGATTATGATGAAGGATATAGAGGGAGTGTTCAATTTGTTTTAGCTTTTCAAGATCCAAACGCAGGAGACAGAATGGGAGAACATGACGGGGGGACAACTCCTGAAGACGGCGCACCTTACGCGCATCCTATTTTTTACAACGCTACCTATATTGGTAGAGGAATATCAGCAGGAAAAAGAATGTTAACTTTTAGAGATAATGCTGGTGGTGAATATCATAACTCTGTATTTATTAACCAAGCAAAAGGTATTGATATAGAAAAATTAGCATCTGGAGAAGATTCGTATAATAGATTTGTAAACGGAGATATTGTATTATCCAATAATGTGTTTTTTGATGTAGTTGTTGCCGGAACAGGCGCCACAGCTGCTGATATATTTAAAATTTCTTTTGCTACTGGAGTAACAGACAGTGGGGAAACAACTAATTTTCAAAATTCTTTTACTTCAAACAGCAACACTGTTGCTGACCCAGGAATTTCTGTATCTCCTTTAAACCCTATACCTGCTAACGCATCAAGTGTAGCAGGAGCAGCTGCACCAATAAGTTCTTGGTTTACAACAACAACTTATAAAGGTGCTTTTGACCCTAGCGGAACAAATTGGGCTAGTTGGACTTTATTGTTTCAATAACCAACTTTATACCCTTATAAAATACCTAAAGGTAGCAGGTTTCTGCTACCTTTTTTAAGTCTTAACATAAATTTAATATTATATTTAATTAGGATTGATGTTAAACCTTGTTCTTTGCACTATAAAATAAATGTAATATAATGAAAACAAGTTTTTTAACATTTTTCCTAGTTATCACCTCTATAACTTTTGGTCAATCTGGTTATTTTTCTGGTAAGGCTTATGACGCAGATACAAAAGAACCTATGATAATGTCCTCTGTTTTTGATATCAACCATAAGTATATTAAAAGAACTGATTTTGACGGAAATTTTTTATTTAAATTGCCAACGGGCACATATACTTTTATCACAAGATTTGTTGGTTATCACGCTGACTCAGTGGTTATAAATATAAAAGAAAATGATACTGTATTTTACGACTTTAAATTAAAAAATGCTTCTGTATTAAAAGAAGTTACTATTATAGGTAAAAAGAGTATGTCATCTGCTGTTGCTACGTTAACAGCAGAAAAAAATGCCAAAACTGTAACAGATGGTATTAGTAAAGAAGAGATGAACAATAAAGACGTTTCTAATGCTGCTGATGCCGTAAAACAAATACCAGGTGCAACAGTAGAAAATGGTAAATATGTTTACGTTAGAGGTTTATCTGACAGATATAGCAAAACATTACTAAACGGTGCCGATATACCAGGTCTTGACCCAAATAGAAACTCTGTTCAAATGGATTTGTTTCCATCTTCATTAATTGAAAATGTAACAGTTTTTAAAACTTTTTCACCCGATTTACCTGCAAGTTTTACAGGTGGATTAGTTAATATTTACACTAAGGAGTTTCCAGATAAATTTAATCTAAATTTTTCTGCTAAATATAGTTATAACACTCAATCATCATTTAATTCAAACTTTTTAACCCAAACAAAATATTCAAGTGATAATTTCGCCATGGGTGCATCAGATAGAGCTATTCCTTCTTATATTTTCAATTTATCTGTAAGTGATTTTCCAACTGTTGGAAGCGATAATGAAACACTAAACGAATATGGTAAATCTTTTAAAAGAGAGTTTGAACCAACAAGAAGAATGTCTGGATTAAATCAATCTTACACTTTCTCTATTGGTAATTCAAAAAGCATTAATAACGAAAAAGTGTTTCCTAAAATTGGATATTTTTTAGGTGCATCTTATAAAAAATCTTTTAGCTACTATAATAATGGCTCACAAGGAAGATTCAAATTAGTAGGAAATTTTGATGAAAACACATCTTTAAATCCAGAACTTAACCTAAATGATGAGAGGGGAGTAGAAAATGTGATATGGGGGTTATTAGGTAATTTTTCTGTTCAACTTAATGAAAAACACACCATTAGTTTTGTTACAAATAGATTTCAAAACGGAATTAATTCAGCAAGATATTTAGAGGGTAATAATTATTCGGATGCCGCAGATTTATTTTTTCAAACAAGAACTTTGTTTTACCAGCAAAGAGAACTAACTAATGGTCAAGTTAAGGGTCAGCATTATTTTGCGATAAGTAAAAAAGTAACCGATGAAGATAAAGATATTGATAACATGATTAAGTTAAACTGGATTACATCTTATACTCAATCTGTGCAAAAAACACCAGAATTAAAATTCTTTACAAACGATTACACTTATAATAGTGACTCTGATACAATTTATGATTTACAACCTGCACTGTACTCTGACCCATCACAGTTTTACAGATTGATGACGGAAACTAACTTAAACGCTAAGATTGATTTTACTGTTCCTCTCTACGTATTTAACAAAAAAGAAAATAACAATAGCATAAAATTTGGAGGTTATTTTTTAGATAAAAACAGAAACTTTGAAGAAAAAAGATACGATTTTGTAACTCAATCTGGCTCAAACACTTCATTTAATGGAAATGTAAATGAATACGTTTCTGATGATAAATTTAATGCCGGTGATTATACTAATGGATTTATGTATGTACAAAACTCAAGTGAAGACAGGAACAATTACATTGGTTATGAAACCAACTACTCAGGTTATGTAATGAGTGATTTCGAGTTAGGAGATAAAATACAAATAAGAACAGGTGTAAGGGTAGAAAAAGATTTTATCTTTTCTAAAAGTATGAATAAAAATGATTCACCAGGTAGATTAGATAATTTTGATGTTTTACCTTCTTTTAACGGAACTTATGATATAAAAAAAGATACTCTAAAATTACGTGTAGGCTACTCAAGAACATTAGCGCGACCAACATTTAGAGAGCTTGCACCTTTTACTAGCTTTGATTTTGTGGGAGGAAACGTATATGTAGGAAATCCAGATTTAAAAAGAACTTTAATTGATAATTTTGATTTAAGGTTAGAGTTTTACCCAACTTACAGAGAAAATATTTCTCTTGGATTGTTTTATAAAAACTTTAACAACCCTATTGAGCGTGCATTCAATCCTGAAGCTGCAAATGCCGAATTAACGTGGAGAAATGTAGAACAAGCAAAAGTGTATGGTTTTGAGGTTGAATTTGCCAAATATTTAGGAGATTCAAAAGTTTGGAATGACATAAAGGTAGGAGGTAATTTTACATATGTTAAATCAATCGTTGAAATTCCTACTAAAGAGTACATTGTTATTATAAGTCAAAACCCAAATGCTCCAACCACTAGAGAAATGTTTGGTCAATCCCCTTATATTGTAAATGCTTTTGTAAATTATAAAAACAAAAAAAGTGGTATTGTAGCAAATGTTAACTTTTCAGTAAGTGGCAAACGTATATCAGTTGTTACGATTGGAGCAACACCAAATATTTATCAACAAGCACGTCCTAACTTAGGAATGAATATTAGTAAAAGAATTAATAATTTCACAGTTAAACTATCTGCAAGTAATCTTTTAGATTCTCCTTACTTGAACACATATAATTTTAAAGAACAAGATTATGTTTTTTCAAATTTCAGAACAGGAAGAACATTTAGTATCAAATTAAAATATAATTTTACTAAGTAGGGTAAAATCACATCCTATACAAAGTGAAACTATATAGATATATTGTGAATTATTGGCAGCAAATGAGACGTGTTTTTAGGCTAATTACCTTTGACTATCTTTGATCTTAAATGTTTATCGGTTAACTTTATACAACAGAAGGTCAAGTGATGTAATTTTAAAAGTTAATCATTTTACCGTTCCACCATATAGCAAAAGAGGAAGAACTGTATTGTAAAGTAATGGTATTACCATTTAGCCAGAAATCCTGTACTTTTTGATTGGTTACTACAATTTCTTTGCCTCTTACAAATGCACTTACACCTCCCCTATTATTTAAAAAAGCAACAATACCACCATCAACTTGGTAGTTACTTAAATTGTTGGTATTATATATTGAATATGTATCGCCTTTAAACCAAATATTTAGATAATTTGAATTATTGTAGGTTATAATACTGTCAAAAATTTGCATATTTTCTAGCTCATAACCTAAATCAAATACCTCATCATTATACCAAACATATTCTCCCTCTGCTTGATCTTTAAAATAAACAAAGTTGTCGCCTGCTTTGTAAGCTAATGCTTCTTGTTCATCTAACTCTATAATTTCTCCATTTTTAAATACATTAAACGTATTTTCAATAGGATGATTATAAGCTATTACATCTAAACCTGCCGAAAATACTGGTTCAATATTAGAGCTCATAATAGGGTAAAATTTATGGTTTGAAAATGCAAAATAATTTCCTGCCACATCTCCGTAAGCAAATACATTATTGCCCACTTGATTTGGAGTAAACCTATAGTCACCAATAACCTGTGCAAATTCAACTATAGTATCTTGATAGTAGTATTTTAAATTTCCACCTATTCTATCCTGAAAAACAACTATACTGTCGCCATATCCAAAGTTCATATAATAAGACGTTAGATTTTTAATTTTTCCTTGGTCAACAACTTTTAAGATTGAAGTAAAAGTAGATACTAAAATATTATCTGTTTCGTAAAAATAAGTTTGACCTTGAGCTATTTTATGTTTTACACCCTCCCATATTACGAAATAATCATTTCTTAAATTACCATAAGCTATGTAATGATTACCAATTTGAAGATCTTTGATTTGTTGAAACTCTACTTGAGTAATAAAGCCGTTGTTAAACATATACAACTTTCTGTTAGCGTCAGAAAAAGCTGTGATATTTTGAGCGTAAACAAATGTTAAAGAAAAAAGTGTAACTAAATTAAAAAAGATTTTCATAAACCGTATGTTATAATAGTAATGCATTAACAAAAAAAATGCCGAACTATAATCATAGAACGGCATTTAGAAATAATTATTCTATTGTTTATTTTTTAGAAGTCATTTCCTCTGCCATTAAAACGGCATTATAAACGTTAGCAATTTTTCCTGTAATACTTAATTCACCCATAGTTACTTTGGTTTTTCCGCCAGGAATAGGTAGTAACTTATCACTAACATCTTGTCCTGATTTTAAAATAATGTCTTTAATTTGAAACATGGTTAACTCAGGGTAATAAGCTTTTAATAAAGCTGCTAAACCGGTTACCATAGGTGCTGCCATTGAAGTTCCTTGAGATATTTCGTATTCTGACTGTGGCACTGTTGACCAAATTTCTAACCCTGGTGCAAAAATATCAACAGTTTCGTCTCCATAATTAGAAAAGGAAGCTGCCAAATGTTTTTTGTATCTTGTAGATGCTCCTACTTCAATCCAGTTAGTAAACCTTTTACTCATTGATGGGAATTTTGGAGAAGGAAAATTTGGGTTGGCTTCTTGGTCATCAATATCCATTCCGCTGTTACCTGCTGCATGTACCAATAAAACACCATGCTCTTCGGCATATCTAATTGCTTTTATTACCTCTTCAGATTGAAGAGAATAAGCTTTACCAAAGCTCATATTACATACCTGAGCCCCATTGTCAACAGCATATCTAATTGCTAAGGCAATATCTTTGTCTCTTTCATCACCATTAGGAACCGCTCTAATTGACATAATTAAAACATTATCTGCAACGCCATTATTTCCTATACCATTATTTCTTATAGCAGCAATAATTCCCGAACAATGTGTTCCGTGCATAGCGTCTGGTCCTTCAACATCATTATTTCCGTAATCTGTATCAGTAAAATCATCAGGGTTGTCACCAATTAATTTTCTTGGATAAATTTCAGGATTATAATGATAATCAAATTGAGATTGATAGTATTTAACAATGTCTTCAAAATCTTCAACAGTATATCCAGCCTTAAATAAATTATTCATCATTCTCGCATCATCAGACAACTCTGGGTCTTTTTTTACCTTTTTTAAATCTTTAGCTGTATATTCTCCACCAAAATGTTTTTTTAACCTAGTGTCTGCTTCAGAAAAACTTTCGTATAAATTTTCCATTTGCTTTACAGACTTTTCAGCTTTTTCTCTATTTTCTTTAACTTTTTCTCTAACCTCTTTATACAAGTCATAATCTTTTTTTTCTTCATCACTTAAATCTGCATAGCTTTTTCCTTTAAAAATACTGTCAAATTTTTGATAAATTCTAGTCATTTCTAACTGAACATCATTTAGGTTTTCACCATCAGCATTACCTAAAAAATTCCATCCATGAACATCATCTATATACCCATTGTTATCATCATCAATCCCGTTGTTTGGAATTTCATCTGTATTGGTCCAAATAATATCTTTTAGGTCTTCATGTTCAATATCAACTCCAGAATCTATTACTGCTACAATAACCTTGGTTGCCTTTTTATCAGCCAATACTTTTTTGTAGGCTTTATCAGTTGACATTCCATATTTTTTGCCATTGTACCAATTTAAAATTTTCTTATTAACTTCTTGTGCATAGGCATTTGATAAGATTACCATAAAGGTAAATATCAATACATTTTTTAAACTCTTCATTTCCTTTTTTTTAATTTTTGTAAATTTCAGGTGCTAAATTAAATAAAATTTTAATATTTAAGTCTAAATAAGTGTTAAAAGGTCTTAAACTATTCTAATCGTTAATTAAATAGTTTAAATATCTACAAACTTTTATCTACTTTTACACGTTAAATGTAATGAACAAGAAAATTTTACCATGATGAAATTTATATTTAGTTTATTTTTTACTTTTATTGTTATTAATATCTTTAGCCAACAGGTTATAAAAGGAGGTATTTATTACAATCATTATAAATCAAAAAATAATACAATTCAAACTGATTTTGCAGTTAAGGGAAATTTAACCAAGCTTAAAGATGATACAAATATTCATTATAAATACTCAAATAATAATTGGCATTTTATAAGATGTACTCCCCATTATTTGACGCGTTTGTGTCAATCAAAAATTGTAACACAAATTTATTTTACACCTTCGTATCCTGCCCAACTAAACGACTCAACTAGACTATATCAAAACATTGATTCTGTTTTAAATGGGTACGCTCCTCTTATTGATTCTTTTACGGGGAAAGGCATTATTATAGGTTATGTAGATACTGGTTTAGATTATAACCATGGTGATTTTTTAAATGATGATGGTTCAACAAGAGTATTAAGATATTGGGATCAATCTTTACCTATTGATGCTAACCGAACCCCACCTAAATATGGTTACGGACAGGTGTGGGATTCAAATGATATTGATAATGGAGTTTGCACTTCAATGGATAATAGTGCCCATGGTACAACGGTTACTGGCACTGGTTCTGGAAACGGGAAAGCTAATGGAAAATTTAAAGGTGTAGCCCCTGATTCTGATATTATCATTGTAGAAACAGACTTTAGTTTACCAAATTGGACACTAACCGTGGCTGACGCTATAGATTACGTTTTTACCGTAGCTGACTCCTTAGGAAAACCCGCCATAGTTAACACCAGTGTTGGTGATTATCTTGGTAGTCATGATGGAACTGACCCTGCTAGCCACGTTATTGATAGTTTACTAAACGAAAAACCTGGTAGAATTGTAGTTGCCGCAGCTGGAAACTCTGGCACCATAGGAAAATATCATGTTAAAGGCATTGTAAACTCCGACACTTCATTTACTTGGTTTGAAGTCAATAATTCTTCTGCTTTTGGTAACCCCGCTGTTTATTTTGATTTATGGGCAGATACTGCTAATTTTAAAAATGTTTATTTTGCGATGGGTGCTGATGTTCAAACCCCAAATTTTGAATTTAGAGGAAGAACACAATTTTACAATATTCAAAACATAATTGGAATGCAAGAGGACTCTATTATGAACAATGGAAACAAACTCAGTCCTGTAGAATTTTACGCTGAAGAAATTAATGGCGTTTATCACCTAGAAGTACTACTCAATAACCCAGACTCTTCTAATTATTTATATCGTTTTATGACCTATGGCTCGGGTGTTTATGACGCATGGGGAGGGAGTGCCTTTGGTATCTCCGCTATTAAATCAACAGGATTGCCCTCAGCTACCACTAACCCTGACATAATTTTTTATCACTTGCCTGATACTTTATCTACCATAGTTAGCTCTTGGACTTGCTCTCCTAATGTTGTTACCGTAGGCAACTATAATAACAAAAAAGACTACATAGATGTAAATGGAAATCCCTATGTATTTCCTAACTTAATTCCTGGAGATTTAGCACCCTCATCAAGCAAAGGTCCAACAAGGACAGGAGTTATAAAACCAGATGTGGTTGCCACTGGAGATGGGTCAATTAGTTCTTGTCCTGAATGGTTATACTTGGCAAACCCCACTTCAACCACTTTAGCATTAGGAGGTAAGCATGCAAGAAATGGGGGGACATCAATGGCTTCTCCTGTTATAGCGGGAATTGCAGCTCTTTATCTAGAAAAATGCCCAAACTCAACATACAATGATTTTAAAACTGATTTACTTAACAATGCTTTTCAAGATAATTTCACAGGGACAACACCTAACTATGCCTTTGGATACGGAAAAGTAGATGCATTTAAATTATTAAATGCTACCAATTTTAACGTTACATTGTTAGGAGATACGCTTATTTGTGAAACCCCTGTTGAATTTATAACCGCTGAAAATAATTTTTCAGCTTATGAATGGTCCACAGGAGCTTCCTCTAATTCTATTTTAGTAAATGATACAGATACCATTTCTGTTACTGTTGAAAACGCAAGAGGGTGTAAAGCTAAATCTGACACTATAAGGGTAATAAAAGGCACATTGCCAATACCTCCAATTATTAACATACTGGGTGGAGGACTAGTCACAACACCTGCCGACCATTACATTTGGTATTTTAATGGAGATACCATTGACGGTGTAACAGAGCAATACTACAATCCTGATACATCTGGCGTATATTTGGTTGAAGTGTTTAGTCCAGAAGGGTGTTCACTTATCTCTGATACTTTTAGTGTGGATATATCAACCATTAAAGAACTACAAAAGAATGAGTTTATAATTTTCCCTAATCCTTTTACAAACAGTTTTCAAATCATTAAAAATGACTACTATTTAGTTGAAATTATGATAACAGATATGAACGGTAAATTAGTTTACGAATATGTAGAATTTGATTCAACTGATTTATTTATCTCAATAAATTTACCTGAGTTAGAATCTGGAATGTATTTTATAACGCTAAAGTATCAAAATAGCTATAAAACATTTAAACTAATTAAAAATTAACCTTCTTAAATTATAGAGTTATTAAAAAATCATTATTTTCGCAATCAAAATTTTATTAAATGGATTTAAAAGGTATCATTTCAATTTCGGGAAAACCTGGTTTATACAAAGTGGTTGCTAATGGCAGAAACAATGTTATTGTGCAAGCACTAGACGGCGGCAAAAAATTTCCTGTATTTGCAACAGATAAAATCTCTGCCCTTGAAGACATTAGTATTTACACTTATGAGGAAGATGTGCCTTTGATTGAGGTATATGAAAAATTAGCCGAGATTGAAGGATATAAAAAAACAATTAACCACAAGGAGCCTGGTGTAAAACTTAGAGAAAAGGTTGTAGAATTTTTACCTGATTATGATGAAGATAGAGTTTATGATTCTGACCTAAAAAAACTTTTCCAGTGGTATAATTTACTAATAGATAACGGTATTATTACACCACCAAGTAATAAAGACAAGACCTCAGAAGAGGAATAAAAAAATTAAAAGCCCTTTGTATAGGGCTTTTTTTGTAAGTTTACCACACTTATGATGCTTACTCCAGAAGAAAAGAATAGATATAATCGCCACTTGATTTTAGACAAAGTAGGGGTTAAAGGTCAAGAGAAGCTTAAAGCTGCTAAAGTTTTGGTTATTGGTGCTGGTGGTTTAGGCTGCTCAGTACTACAATATCTTACTGCAGCAGGTGTGGGTAATATTGGCATTGTTGATTTTGATTTAATTGACGAATCTAACCTGCAAAGGCAAATTTTATTTACCGTTAACGATATTGGAAAACCAAAATCAGAAATAGCAGAGAAACGCTTAAAACAATTAAACCCATTAGTAAAATTTACAGTTTTCAATTTAAGACTATCACCTCAAAATGCTGAAAATATTTTTAAAAATTTTGACATTATTGTAGATGGAACAGACAATTTTAGTACAAGGTATTTAGTCAGCGACACTTGTGTTAAATTGAATAAACCGTTAGTATATGGTTCTATTTTTAAATTTGAAGGTCAAGTTTCTGTATTTAATTACAAAGGTGGACCGTCTTACAGATGTTTATTTCCATCACCTCCAAAACCTAATAGTGTACCTTCGTGTTCGGAAATAGGTGTCATTGGTGTTTTACCGGGTATTATTGGAACGCAACAAGCCAACGAAACTTTAAAAATTATACTAGGCTTTGGCGATCCTCTATCTGGCAAACTATTAATTTACAACGCACTTACTACTGAATATCTAACCATAAATATTCTAAAAAACCATAAAGAGGTAGATAAAATAACTGCGAATACATTTATAATAGCAGAACAAGACTATGATGAGTTTTGTGAGATAAAACAAAATCAATCCTCTAAGAAATCAATAGATTTTACAACTTTTAAAACTTGCCTAAACCAACCAGATTATTTAATTATTGATGTAAGAGAAGCTTGGGAACAACCCCAGTTAAGTGCTTCTAATCTACTACAAATTCCCCTAGATGAAATTGATGATAGATTAGATGAAATTCCAAAAGATTTGCCTGTAATTTTTATTTGTCAGACTGGTGGGCGCAGTGCTAACGTTATAGATTTTTTAATTGCTAACTATGACTACACTAATTTAATAAACTTAGAAGGCGGAATAAAATCTTAATAAACAAATTTTAAAACTTTACCGTTGATTTCTAACAAATAAACTCCTTTTGCCAATTTACTTTTTAGATGATAAGTGTTATCGTTTAGTGTAAAACTTTCCACTATTTGTCCGTTTGTGTTGTATATGATAGCTAATTTTCCGTAAAATTCTTCAAAGCCAAACATCTTTAACTGTTTTAATTCATGGTTGTAAAAAATATTTTGTACTGTTATTTCTGATTCCTCATCAACCGACAAGACTGAGTTAACTACATATTGTTCTGAAAATTCACACCCATTACTATCTGTAATTTGAACACTATAAACCCCTTCCGTTATATTTATTAAGTCTTCAGTTGTTTGCCCTATAGACCATTCTACATTGTAAGGAGGTGTCCCCCCTGCAATATCTAAATCAATAACAGCATCATTACCTAGTTGCTCATCTGTAATTGAAGATAAAACAGTTATTGGTGATGGTGATGGAATTACAAATGTAATGGCAGTTGTATTACATTGGTTTACCAGACTGGGCACTTCTAATATATGTGTTCCGGCGCCTAAATTTTCAATTATTAAGGGATTTCCAGTCGTTGACGTATTAGAATAGGTATAACCATTTGATGTAATACTGTAATTTACCGTAGAATTTATATCTAAATCAACCTCCACGCTACCATTATGTAAATCAAAACAACTGACAGCATTCGGTAATGTTTCATAGTTTCTACCAATATGTAAAATAAATCTATGTAAAGTAGTAGTATCATACAGTTCAAAACTTATTGGTTGATTTTCATTAATTGTATAAAACTGATTAGTGTAAATATCTTCTAATTGTAAACAAGGTACATTTAACTCTTGAATATTTGTAAATATCAAATCATACATTCCTGTTTGTGGAACAATTACTTTAAGGGGGATGTTCCACTCTTGAAATTGTTTATCAAAAGAATGAACCGTGAATTCATTATTATTAGTATTTAATAGTGAGATATTTGGATAAGCTGATGATGCGTATAATTTATAAGCATCATATTCCCAATCAAAATTGTCTGTTGCACCATCTACGTGACGCATAACACATTCATCAGTCATGTTAAACCCTGAAACTTTTATAGACATGCCTTGACTAATATCTTGGGATTTGATAAATGGTTGATCAATGGGTGACTTTACTTTTTCTGTAGCTATCAATTGCGGATTAGTTGCATTAGCGTAAACCCAAAATGCTTGTTGAGATGCTATATACCTTGAACCTCCATTTGTACTTGCGCCATTTACATAAGTTGCGTACTGTTGACTATCAGGGTTTAAGATTTGAACTGCATTTGATACATTTGTCTTTGTCCAATCAGGTGAATCCCAATCAATGGTTGAAGGATAAGGATTTCCTACTAAATTCCAACCATCCTCATTCACTGAACCTGTATTTGTATAGGTTACGGGTAATGCAATATTCCCTTGATGAGGCACACCTTTTAAATCTACTGTAAACGGTTGTGTCCCTGTAATTGTATCACCACTCCAAACAAACAACCCTTGACCAGTTTGAATGGTTTGAGCAGAACTAGCAACCGGCATATAACCTTGACCTGCTGGTAAAGTTTCATCATAGGTATAAATAGAAACCCAACCAAACCCTGGAAAAGGTGAGCCTGGGTAACCTGAAGTAACAAAATCATCTTGATAATCAGCAATAGTTGCATTTTGTACTGCAGAAGAGAAAAACCTCCAATAAGTTTGTCCAGCATCAATGTATCGCTCCATTGTTATTTCACCTTGTATTGGCATAGTTCCAGAAAAATCACAAGCCGAATTACCAGTATAAACTAAACCTGTTGCGGGATTTGGTCCATCACTAAAAATTATATTATTATTTGGGTCAATTAAATCATAAGTGTTATCATTTTCCCAACTTCCTGAGGTATATACCAACTGAATTAACTGTCCATCCATAGCATCAAACGTTTCAATACTGCCTGAATTTGTTGCTGAAAAATTATCTACAAATACGCCATCAATGAATAACGATAAATACCCCCCATTCCATCCATCTCCCCATGAATCCTTCATATCTAATGTATAGGTACATTTTGGTTTTAATTCATCCACCCTTGCCGTTTGTACAGCATCTGATTGAATAACAATTGCATTGTTTGTGTTTAATGTTCCTTTGGTTATTTTAACTCATTAACTACCCTTACCTCTTGGTTGGTTGTTAAACTGACACTTGCAAATTTATCAATAACCAAATTATGAAGATGTGTGGGATTGTTATTATTAAAACTTGAATTTACTTTACCTTTAAAAGTCATTATCCCTCCATTGTCGTTATAAGTGCCGTTATTTGTAAAATGGCTATAAACTTGTAAATCACCAGTTGAAGTGTTTGTAAAAGTTCCTTCTAATATAAACTCCTCACAACTTCCTAAAGCTGTTAAAACAGGAAAATTTGGCGCAGCAACTGGTATTCGTGCATCCATTTGTCGGTCAGGTACTCCCGCCGACCAGTTGTTTGCATTGAACCAATTGGTATTTACAGAGCCATTCCAAACCGTAATCGTATCAAACACTAATCTTATTTGAGGTTTATAGTTTAGGTTAGTATTTGGCGTTTCACCACAAGAACTACCTGCCGCGTCTGTCCAACGATATCTATAACCATTATTAGCATTATTAATAACAAACAATTGACCTGAGGCGTTATATGTTGGCTGTACCTGTGACCAACAAATTTGAACAACTATATTATCTATACCATTCCAAGCAAAAGTGGTGTCAAAAACAAGCATATCAAAACCGCCCTCAATAGGTGAGTAGGTAAAAGCATTTTTAACGATTGTCCACCCTGCTGTTCCAAAATTATTATTAGCATTGTTAGCCGTAGTATGCTTTATTCTTATGGTGTAGCCTGGCATATCATAAATAGGTGCTTGATAAATATTAAATCCTAACTTATTTATATTTCCTGCAGCAGTCATTCCACCCGCATTGATTTCTGTCGCGGTATAAACCATTTGACAAACGGTACGTCTATACCAAATATTAATTGGAGAGGATGAAGTTGTAGTATTAACAAAATTACCCGAACCTATAGTTATTGTTTGAGAAAATGTACTTATTGAAGTAAGCAATAAAACAACTACAAAAAAAATTGATTTATTCATATTTCATGTATTTTTTTAATAAAAATGAACCGAAGTACAAAATACTAATTAATGCGCAATAAAAAATTAGACCAATGGGTTTAATATTTAGATGAAAATGTTTTCTATTAGATTTAATCAATTCTAATATCTTTTATCATTAATTGTAGAGTTGATTTACCGTTCCATACATTTTCGTCTATATGGTAGGCAATATTAAAAGGCTTTTCAGTTATTTGAGTGTAGTATTCTCCAAGATTAAACCCTATGGCATCAATTTTAATATCAGGGTAATCCTCTTGAAATAAAGTCATTTTTAAATGGGCATCTTTTAGTAAACGTGGTGCATCACAAATCTCTACATTTTTAGTAACAAATAAAGGCTTCATGTTGTCAGGCCCAAAGGGTGCAAACTGTTTCAATATGCGATAAAATTTAGGAATCGTATTTCTTTCTGCTTCAAAAATATCTCTAAAATCTATTTCAGAATCAATTAATAGTTTGTGTTGTAATTGTTTTTTGGTAATGGTTTGTTGTACAACGGCATCAAATTTAAGTTTAAAGGCAGGTAAATTATCGAGTTTTAATGTTAATCCCGCTGCATATTTATGCCCACCAAATTGTTCTAATAAATCAGCACATTTACTTAAAGCCTCATAAACATCAAAGTCTTTAACACTACGGACAGAACCTACTGCATTTCCGTTAGATTCTGTCAGCACAATAGTGGGTCTATAATAGGTTTCTGTTAATCTTGAAGCTACAATGCCTACAACACCTTTGTGCCAATTTTTATTATAAACCACTGTTGTTTTAGCATTTAAAAGCCATTCGTCATTTTCAATTTGTTGCAGAGCCTCTTGCGTAATTTCTTTATCTAATTCTCTTCTAAATGTATTGTAATCGTGAATTTCTTTTCCAATTTTATCAGCCTCTTCAATGGTTTCGGTTAGTAAAAGTTCTACCGCTTTATTACCTGATTTAATTCTACCAGCTGCGTTTATTCTTGGTGCAATCGTAAATACAACATCTGTTACCGTTAAGGGGTGTTGTTTATTAGCCAATTTTAAAATAGCTGAAAAGCCTATTCGTGGTTTTTCGTTTAATTTTTTTAGCCCATAGTGGCACATTATTCTGTTTTCGCCCATTACTGAAACGATATCAGCTCCTATGGCAACCATTACCAAATCTAAAAGGTAATCAATTTTATAAAATGGTAGTGCAAAATGGTCATTTAAAGCTTGAACTAACTTAAAGCCTACACCACAACCGCATAGCTCTTTGTAGGGATAGTTACAATCTTTTTGTTTGGGATTTAAAATAATTGCATCTGGTAAATTACTACCTGGTGTGTGATGGTCGCAAATAATAAAGTCTATTCCATTTTGTTTTGCCCTTTTTACTTTATCAATAGCCTTTATACCACAGTCTAAAGCTATAATTAACGTAAAATTATTATCTATGGCAAAATCTACCCCTTGATTAGATACTCCGTAACCTTCTTTATATCTATCAGGAATGTAGTAAGCAATATTTTGAGTAAATTGATGAAGATATTGAAACATTAATGCCACTGCAGTTGTTCCATCAACATCATAGTCGCCGTAAACTAAAATATTTTCTTTATTGTTTAAAGCTGTTACAATTCTATCTACAGCTAAATCCATATTTTTCATTAAAAACGGATTGTGTAGTTTTTCAATATCTGGTCTAAAAAAATCTTTGGCTTGGTTGTAGTTTGTTATGCCTCTATCTGTTAAAAGTTTTGCAATAGGGTAAGATATATTAAGCTCTTGAATGAGTTGTTCAATTTTATCTTGATGTTTTACTCTTTTTAGTTCCCAAATTGTTTTCATAGAGTGGTAAAGGTAAAAATTATTTGTATATTAATTTGATGATGAAAGAATCAAAATTTTGATGACTCAATTTGTTAGAGTTTTTACTTTCTTATTTTTTATTAAACCATCCTTACTTCTAATTTATTTTTAAATGTTACTTTTGCATAAAAAATAATGCTATGAATAGTTGGCACACCGTTAAAGTAAAATACACCAAACAGTTAACAGATGGTACTTTAAAAAGGGTTACAGAACCCTATTTGGTAAATGCAATTTCTTTTACTGAAGCTGAGGCGAGAATACACCAAGAAGTAGGTGAGTTTGTGAGGGGTGAATTTATGGTAACCTCAATTGTTAAGACAGATTTTGCAGATATTTTTCAGTATGATGACGCTGAAGATTGGTACAAATGTAAGGTGGCGTACATTACTGAGGATTTAGATAGTGGAAAAGAAAAAAAAGTAAACAACAACTTTTTAGTTTCGGCTCATACCGTTAAAGAGGCCTATGAAAGAATTGAAGAAAGCCTAAAAGGACTTATGGTTACATACGAAATTTCTGTGATTCAAAAAACGCCTTTTATAGAAATTTATCCTTATGCACCTATAGAAGGGGAAGAGGTAGTTACTGATGATGTTTATGATTCTGAAGAAGAAACGGGTTCATCTATTAATGTTGCATACGTAGCACCAGAAGAAGAGTAAAAATGTCTGGTTTAGACCACATAAAAAATGACCATTCTGATTTTTTAAAAAGGGAACTAAAAAATTATTTAAGTGACCCTTTGTTAATGTTTAAAAAGTGGTATCAAGAAGCATCTGAAAAGAACTGTGCCTCACCACACGCTATGAGTATTAGCACGGTTAGTCAGTCTGGTCAACCCTCTTCTCGTACAGTTTACATGAAAGAGCTATTAGAAGAAGGCATTGTTTTTTACACTAACTATAACAGTAAAAAAGCTCAAGATTTAGCACATAATCCAAAAATAGCTGCGTTATTTTTTTGGTACTGTACCGAACAACAAGTTAGAATTGAGGGCGTTGTTGAAAAAGTTCCTAAAGAACTGAGTGATGATTACTTTGCTTCAAGACCAAGAATAAGTCAAATTGGTGCTTGGGCATCTGAACAAAGTCAAGAGATTGAGGGAAGAGAGACGTTAGAAGAACGTGTTGGTTATTTTGAAAAAAAATTTCCCAACACAGTTCCTAGACCTCAGCATTGGGGCGGCTACTTAATTAAACCACATTATTTTGAGTTTTGGCAGGGTCGTTTGGGCAGGTTACACGATAGAATTTGCTATACTTTGTCTGAAAATAAATGGTTAGTGAAACGTATTGCACCATAACAATTGAGTAAATCAATAGGTTACAACATTCTTAAATATCATACCTCCTGTACCATTAACATTAAATTCGATTAATTTTTGATTTTCTAACTTTATTTTAATCTCATTTTCTCCTTCTTCTAAAGGAATTCTTGTAAAATAAATTTCATTGGGTAAAGTTTGCCAGTTACGAGTATCTGATTTTTCTATTATCACATTAGTGATAGTTACTGCAAGACCTACTAATTCATTCTTTTGGGATATTTTTAATTCTGTAATTTTTTTCACCATTACCCTTAACAATACTTCACCTAATTCTTTCATATAATTCTCTTTTTCTAATTGAAAAGCTAACTGTTCTACATCTTCACCAATAAAAAAGGGAACACTTTCACCGTTTACTGTTAATTTTGCCCTGTGAGTTGTTTGTTTATTTGTTACATAATAGGCTGAAGCTACACGTAATAAACCAATATCTGAA
>DQTE01000055.1 GCA_015662905.1 Crocinitomix sp.
GGTTTACCACAGATGTGGATACAAACTCATGGACAGAATTAACTAGAGTAGATTACTTTTATGGTGGAGACTATCAAGATTCAATCATCTCCGTAAATTATAATAATGAAATTGGTTTAGATTCGGCAAAACATTATTTCTTTTGTACTAGAGTTGATGCTGGTGGAGACATAACTACATATACAGGGTTTAATATTAGAGCTGATACTAAAACTGATTACACAATGACTAATGGAGCGTACACAGGCGTTCCTTCGCCAACAGGAGGACAACCTACGACAGTAGTGATTGAGGATGGTAAATTTTTCTCTGCAGGCTATGGATTTGAAGAAGCTACTAACTCAATTATTTTAATGGGGTTCAATGATGTAGGCGTTAAAGAAGTAGAAAATAATAGAGAATTGGCCGCTTACCCTAATCCTGCTGTTAATACCATTACAGTTCCTTTTGGAAATGTTACTGGTAACGCAACAATTACCGTTGTTGATATAGCTGGTAAAGTAGTTTCTACACAAACTGTAAACTTAACTGGAGGTAACGTAACTTTAGATGTTTCTGATTTAGAATCTGGTATGTACTCATTTAATGTAGTTTATGCTAATGGTACTAAAGGACAATTTAAAGTAGTTGTTACAAAATAGGATATAAATTATAAAGCCTTATTCAAGTCTTTATAAAAACCGCTAAACTTAGTTTAGCGGTTTTTTTGTTGCTATAACGTTAATAAACATTAAATTTTTCATAAATATAAATGTTTGGTATGTTCATAAGTTAAAACAAGACTAAATTTGTACATATTTAGAATTATGATAAAATTATTACCGTTCTATGTGATACTATTAATTTTTGTTGTAGGTATAAATTCTTGTCAAACAGAAGCAAATACAAACCTCAACAACCAGCCAAATGATACTATTATAAAACCATACAAACCAAACATAGAATACGGGTTTAATTTAGATTCATTTAGTGTGTATAGAGATACAGTACAACCAGATTGGACTTTAAGTCACATACTGTCCCCTTATAATGTGTCGCAATTCAATATAAATTTAGCAGCTAATTATGCTTCTGATAGTGTAGTAGGTTTAAAGTATGTAAAAAAAGGAAAACCATTTATTATTTTAACACCATTGGGTGACACTACTAAAACAGCACTGTATTGTATATACCCTAAAAATATGATAGATTATATCATCTTTGATTTTAGTGACTCTGTGGTGGTAACCAAAAAACAAAAGCCAAACAAGGTTACAGAAAAAATGTTATCCGGTGAAATAATTAAAAACTCGAACCTTACCTTTGCCATTAATCGACAACTTAAAAATGCTAACATGACAGGAGAAATGACAGAATATATTGCTGGAATATTTGCTTGGAATATAGACTTTTTCAAATTGTATCCTGGAGATGAATTTAAAGTCATCTATGAAGAACAAACTGTTGAAGGTAAACCTTACAAAATTAAAAATGTAAAACATGCTTATTTCAAACATCAAAACAGCAACTACTACGCTTTTTATTATGTTTTAGATTCAACCCATAATAAATTTGGATATTTTGATGAAAAGGGAAAAGAAATGAAACGCCCATTTTTAATGGCTCCTGTTAAATATTCAAGAATAAGTTCTGGTTATAGTAGTAGGAGGTTTCACCCTGTTCAAAAAAGATGGAAGGCACACCTAGGGACTGACTATGCAGCACCAAAAGGCACACCTATAATGGCAACTGCTGATGGCTACGTTATAGCATCTTCTTATACTGGTGGTAATGGAAACTATGTTAAAATAAAGCATAATGATACTTACTCAACTCAATACTTACACATGTCAAAAAGAGCTGTTAAAAAAGGACAACATGTTAAACAAGGTGAGATAATTGGATATGTAGGAAGCACAGGTTTGGCAACAGGACCTCACGTGTGTTATAGATTTTGGAAAAATGGTAAACAAATAAATCATAGAGCGGAAAAATTTCCTTCGTCTATACCAATGGTTGACTCTTTATTACCTAACTATTTAGAGTATATAAAACCTATAAAAGCACAACTGGATTCTTTTCCAATTCATAAATATATCATTAAAGACAGTTTACAATAATTATTTTAGATTTATGTGATATAATCAATACAAATAAATTAACTTTGTACGCCATAAATAAATCAATTGTAATTAACAAAAAAATGGCTGAAAACAAGACGATTAAAAATGCTTTAATCTCGGTGTATGACAAAACAGAATTAGACAAAATTGTTAAACTGTTAGACAAACATAACGTAAGCATTTATTCAACTGGGGGAACACAAAAGTTTATTGAAAAGTTAGGAGTAAAAGTTAAAAAAGTAGAGGACTTAACCACTTATCCATCAATATTAGGGGGAAGAGTCAAAACGCTCCATCCAAAAATTTTTGGTGGCATTTTAGCCAGAAGAGATGATGAAGGTGACCAAAACCAACTAAAAGAGTTTGATATTCCTGAAATAGACTTAGTAATTGTTGATTTATACCCCTTTGAAGATACGGTAGCCTCTGGTGCAAATCATCAAGAAATCATTGAAAAAATTGACATAGGAGGAATTTCATTAATAAGAGCCGCAGCCAAAAACTATAAAGACGTAGTTATTATTTCTTCAAAGAAACAATATCAAGCGTTGATTGATATATTAGAGAAAGGAAACACAACCTCACTAGGCGACAGAAAAGATTTTGCAACAGAAACTTTTAACGTTTCTTCTCATTACGATACGCAAATATTTAACTATTTTAATCAAAAAGATAAAAGAGCATTTAAAGAGAGTTATACACCAGCAAAACAATTAAGATATGGCGAAAACCCTCATCAAAAAGGCACTTTTTACGGCGATTTAGAGGCAATATTTGATAAGTTACATGGTAAAGAACTATCCTACAACAACCTTTTGGATATAGATGCTGCGGTTAACTATATTGCTGAATTTAAACAAAATCAACCAACATTTGCTATTTTAAAACACAATAATGCTTGTGGTTTAGCAACAAGAGATACCATTTTACAGGCATATTTAGACGCACTGGCTGGTGACCCTGTTTCTGCTTTTGGTGGCATTTTAATAGCTAATACTAAAATAGATGTGCCAACAGCAAACGAAATTCATCAATTATTTTGTGAAGTAGTTATTGCTCCTGAATATGATAAAGAAGCCGTGAAAATTTTAAAAGGAAAGAAAAACAGGGTAATATTAATACAAAAAGACATCTCTCTACCAAAAAAACAATTTAGAACCATACTAAACGGGGTGTTAGAGCAGGACAAAGATTTAATAACGGATAAAATAAACGATTTTAAAACAGTTACTAAACAAAATCCGACACCACAAGAGCTTAAAGATTTAGAATTTGCGAATAAACTGGTGAAACATACAAAATCCAACACCATTGTATTGGCTAAAAACGGACAATTATTAGCAAGTGGAACAGGGCAAACCTCAAGGGTTGATGCCTTAAATCAAGCCATTTATAAAGCGCAAACTTTTGGCTTTGATTTAAAAGGAGCAGTAATGGCCTCTGATGCCTTTTTTCCATTTCCAGACTGTGTAGAAATTGCCAATAAAGTTGGTATAACAGCTGTTATTCAACCAGGAGGATCAATAAAAGACGAACTGTCTATCAATTATTGTAATGAACACGGAATGAGTATGGTTTTTACAGGAATAAGACATTTTAGACATTAAAAAACTTCTTTTTGTCTAAAAAACGTAAAAAAAAGTAACTAATTAAAAAAAAATCAGTAAAATAGAAGTCTAAACTCTATCCAAAACATTTGGGTAGTATAAAAACTAAAAATTGGAGACAGAATAAATGGGATTATTTGATTTTTTATCGCAAGAAATTGCAATTGATTTAGGAACAGCAAACACGCTTATTATCATGAATGACAAGGTTGTTGTAGATGAACCTTCAATTGTAGCTAAAGACATACAAACAGGAAAGATTGTTGCAATAGGTAGAAAAGCGCAACAAATGCACGGAAAAACTCATAAACTTATTGAAACCATAAGACCATTAAAAGATGGTGTAATTGCTGATTTTGAATCTGCTGAGCAAATGATTAGAGGAATGATAAACATGATAAACTCTGGAACACGTTTATTTAGTCCAAGTTTAAGAATGGTAATTTGTATTCCCTCTGGAATTACGGAGGTTGAAAAAAGAGCTGTTAGAGATTCTGCCGAGCACGCCGGAGCAAAAGATGTATTTTTAATTCACGAACCAATGGCTGCTGCCTTGGGTATTGGAATTGATGTTATTGAGCCTATGGGAAATATGATTATTGACATAGGAGGTGGTACGTCTGAAATTGCGGTAATAGCTTTGGGAGGTATTGTGTGTGATAAATCAATACGTGTGGCTGGTGATGATTTTACAAAAGATATAGAGGAATATATGAGACGTCAACACAATATATTAGTTGGCGAAAGAACTGCTGAAAAAATTAAAATTGAAGTAGGAGCCGCCCTGCCAGAATTAAGTGAGGATAAAGCACCTGAACCTTATGCCGTTAGAGGTAGAGACTTAATGACAGGTATTCCTAAGGAAATAATTGTAACCTATAGCGAAATATCTCATGCTCTAGATAAGTCTATCGCCAAAATAGAAGAAGCAATTATTAGTGCTTTAGAGTTGACGCCTCCAGAATTATCTGCTGACATATATAAAACTGGTATTTATTTAACCGGAGGAGGATCAATGTTAAGAGGTTTAGAAGATAGAATATCAGCAAAAACTAAACTGCCTGTACATATTGCAGAAGACCCATTAAGGGCTGTAGCAAGAGGCACAAGTATTGCTTTAAAAAATATTGATAAATTCCAATTCTTAGAGAGATAATAAAAAAGCAAAACCAACTTAGATAATCATATGTTAAATGAAAAATTTAATTAACTTTTTAAAAAGATTTAGAGACCTTTTAATTTTCTTTTTATTACAAGTTATCATATTAAGTTTTTTATTTAAAACAAAAAATTATCACAACGCAATTTTTTTTAACACCTCTAACACTATATCTGGTTGGTTAACCGAGAAAAGAAACAACGTAGTCAAACATTTTTCTTTAGAGGGAGAGAATGAGATGCTCAAACAAAAAAACGCTGAACTTTTAGCTACACAATACTTTAGTTTTTATAAGTTACAAAACAAAGTGTTTACAATTAATGATTCTATCTATGAACAACAATACAGTTATATACCTGCATCAGTAATTAAAACATCTACTACAAGAAGAGACAATTATATTACTATTGACAAAGGAACATTACAAAACATTCATGAAGGTATGGGGGTAATTACAAATGAGGGCATTGTTGGTTTTGTTATTAAATCTTCTTCTCATTATTCACTAATTCTAACGGTATTGTCAGAAAAAATTAATATTCCTGTCAAATTCAAACACCAAAATAAAGTAAGAGGACACATCAAATGGGATGGTAGCGATTATACAAAAGTACAGCTACACGGCATTACAAATGATATAAATGTATTAAAAGGCGACACTATTGTAACAAAAGGAAGTAGTGGTATTTTTCCTGAAGGTATTCCTGTTGGGATTGTTAAAAAAGCTTCTAACCAAAATGGAGAAATTACTTTGGACATTGAAGTAGAGTTAACAACTAATTTTAAGACAATTAATACTGTTTATGTCGTAAAAAACATGTTTAAATCAGAACAAGAAAAATTAGAAAACGGTTTTTTTGATGAATAATTTTTGGATAAAATATAGCTGGCTTTTTATACTATTAGTTTTAATTCAAATTTTAGTGTTGAATCATTTTAGTATTAGTAAGTATATTTATCCAATGGCATACTTACTGTTGTTAATTATTCTACCAGTTACAATTAATAAATATGTCACATTATTTATTGCAATAGGTTTAGGGGTTTTAGTAGATGCCTTTTCTGACACTTTTGGGCTACATACTTCCTCATTAGTTTTAATTGTTTATGTACGCCCCATTATTTTAAACTTAATCCGTCCTAAAAACGGGTATGACAATATTAATGAAATTACAATACATCAAATGGGTAAATTTTGGTTTTCCGAATACTCTATAATTTTACTATTTATCCATTATTTGTGGTTTTTTTCTTTAGAAATATTTAGAATAGACATGATAGGAACAATCATTTTAAAAACAACTTTAAGTACACTCACATCATTTATAATTATCATTATTTTTCAGTATTTGTTTTTTAAACCTCTTAAACAGTAATGAAAAGCTTTGAAAATAGAAAATACATTATAAGTTTTGCCATTTTACTAATTGGTGTAATATTTATTTTCAGACTGTTTTACATGCAAATTATTGATGATAGGTGGAAAAAGCGCGCCGCTCAAATATCAGAAAACAAAATAACTACGTACCCTGCCAGAGGAATAGTTTTTGACAGAAATAAAGAAAAGTTGATTGCCAATGTTGTGTATTACGACCTTATGGTAATTCCCAAAAAAGTTAAGGACATTGACTCAGTTGAATTTTCAAAACTCATTGGAATTACAATAGAAGAATATTCAGAAAGGATGGCAAAAGCCAAAGCTTACTCTTATAGAAAAGCATCTGAATTTGAAACTCAAATTTCACCTAAAGACTTTGACAAAATTGCAATGGAGTTATATAAATACCAAGGCTTTTATGAACAAGAAAGAACATTAAGAACGTACCCTACCCACATAGCTGCCCATGCGCTTGGTTATATGAATGAAGTAAATTCAAATGATATTAAGAAAAATGCTTATTACAAACCTAGAGATTATATAGGTAGAAGTGGAATTGAAAAGCAATATGAGGAACTGCTAAGAGGGAAAAAAGGCGTAAAGTATTATCTGCAAGATGCTATAGGTATTAAAACAGGCACTTATCAAGATGGAAAATTTGATACCACAGCAATAAAAGGTAAAAATATCACCTTAGGTTTAGACTCTAAAATTCAGGCATACGGAGAACAATTAATGAAAAACAAAATTGGAAGTATTGTGGCTATTGAACCGAGTAGTGGGGAAATATTGGCAATGGTAACATCACCCTCTTATGACCCCAATTTATTAGTAGGTAGAGATTTAGGAGAAAACTATGCCAAACTACAAAAAGATTCCCTAAAACCTTTATTCAATAGGGCTACTAGTGCCGTATATCCACCGGGTTCTACATTCAAATTAGTAATGGTACTCATTGGATTGCAAGAAGGAGTTATTACTGAAAATTCTGGGTTTCCATGTACAAAAAGCCTAGTAGGGTGTCATAATCATCCTTCCGCTCAAAACGTAATTCAAGCTGTTAAAATGTCATGTAATCCATATTTTTATTATGTAGTTAGGCGAATTATTCAACAAGGCAAACACAAAAATAGTTTTAAAGATGCGGCAATTGGCTTGGATATTTGGGCAAAATACGTTCGTAGTTTTGGATTAGGAGGCACCTTAAAAACAGATTTTGGAGGTATAGCCACGGGCACAATCCCTGATAAGACCTATTATGATAAGATATACGGAGAATATCGTTGGGCTTACAGTACAATTTATTCTATTTGTATAGGTCAAGGAGAGGTACTTGTAAGTCCTTTTGAAATGGCAAACCTAGCTGCCATCATGGCAAATAGAGGTTACTACTATAACCCACACTTTGTAAAAGAAATAGAGGAAGAAACACTGCCACAAATTTTTACAAAAAAGAATTACACTTTGGTTGATACCTCTTTTTTTCCTATAGTTGTAGATGGAATGGAAAAGGTGGTGAATGAAAGCGGCGGTACAGCAAGAAGAGCAAAAATTGACAGTATTATAGTCTGTGGAAAAACAGGAACCGCACAAAACCCTCATGGTGAAGATCATTCAATTTTTATAGCTTTTGCCCCTAAAAACAATCCTAAAATTGCCATAGCTGTTTATGTGGAAAACGCAGGGTTTGGTGGAACTTGGGCAGCCCCTATAGCGAGTTTAATGATAGAAAAATATTTAACAGATTCTATTAGCAATATTAAAAAAGAACAACGTATCTTAGATGCTGATTTAATCCATTTAAACAATTAAATGAGAGGTTCTTCAAACATAGCATCTTTTGACTGGTTTTTAATAGGACTGTACGTTTTATTAATTAGTTTGGGATTATCAAACATCTATTCTTCTGTTTACGACCCTGAACACCCTTCTTTGTTTGACCTTTCAACAGAATACGGAAAACAAACCATGTGGATAGGTATTTCTATATTTTTAGGACTTATCATCCTTCTCTTAGACGCTTCTTTTATTATTAAAAACGCTTACGTTGTTTATAGTATAACTATGTTGTTGCTATTATTTGTTTTATTTACAAAACCTGTAAATGGTGCCAGGTCTTGGTTTGGTTTTGGAGGCATTGGTATTCAAC
>DQTE01000013.1 GCA_015662905.1 Crocinitomix sp.
AATCCCCACAAAAGCAAACCCAATTTTTTGCAGAAAAAGCAAAAAGCCTTTGTGTTTTCTTTTGTTCCGCACGCCATCCCTTCTGTTTAATTTTTTGTCATAGTTTTTGTAAGCCATCCCACCAGTAGCACTTTGTTTTTGTTTTTTTGAAATAAAAAAGCCAAAACCAAAAAGCTACCCCGACCCACAGAACAAAAAGCAATGCCAAAAAATTAAACCCAAAGCTAAGTTACATAATACGAGTTATAAGTTCGCTACGCACATTTTTTGAGTTGATTATTTGATTTTTAAATGAAAAAAATGTCAATTATAACAAGTATTATGCAAAATAGCCACACACCCAACACACTTGCCGACACACCAAAAAAAATAGGTCTGCTACGCAGGATTTATTTATATGGGGAATCTTCCATTCCCCAAACCCCTTTGGATGCTCATTTGTTCATAATCATTGCCAAGAACATTAGTTTTTAAAGTCAACATTTCGGCAAGGCAATAATTACAAAAAAATCGAGCCTTAGTTTTTGCGTAATTATTTTTTTTCAATTGAAGAAAAACAAAAACTAAGAAAACTGTTACCTTTGTAATCCGTGAGCAGATTATTTAAAATATTTCTAATTGTTGTACTTAGTGTTTTTTCAAGCACTAATTTAAGTGCAAACGACACTTTTTTTTCAATTGAAAAAACTGCAATAGATACGGATTTGATTGATGCGTGGGAAATTGTCTCAACTGGTTCAGAATCCATAAGAAGAAATACAACTAATCTCGAAAAACTAAACGATTTTGTTTCTGCCACAGGAATGGGAAAATCAAAATTGATAAGCAGTTTTGGAAATACAAAAAATGCACAAAAGTGGATTGATATGAAAATTCCAGAAAGTAATTTAGATGCTTTATATGATGGGTTTAAGAATTCACCACCAAGTAAATTTGATGCTTGGACACCTGACCATAAAGCACAAAGATGGGCTAATCACAAAAAAGGCAAACCTAATGCTGATTTTAAAACTTGGAGCAATAAATATGATGGAAATATTGATAAGGCAACTTTTGCTAATAATGGAGTAAATGATTATTTTTCTACACTTAGCGGAAATGTAGTCAAGGAGAAATCTTTCCCTAATGTATCTATTAATACGTCAGAGGGTGTTCAGTCTTTCACAAGGCGTTTAGATATTGTAGATAACGATTTGGCAAAAGGAATAGAATTTAAAGAGTATTCCAGTGGCAAGGTTTATCGTTCTCCTGATATAAAACGAGAATATGCTTTAGATGGAAAACTATTGAATGACCAAACACTTGATGATATAGAATGGGTGTTTAAAGGGTGTGAACCAAGCGCACCATTAAGAGCCGATTTAGAAGCATTGGGTATTAATATTACTTTGTTACCATAATATAAGATGACAGAAGAAGAGAAAAATGTTAAGCAAGATAATTTTATTGAATGGACTACATTTATTGAAGACAGGGTAGATCAATGGTCTGTTAATCTTTCTAAGGAAATAATAGAAACTTTAGATTATAGTCCTGAATCACTTAAAGTGATTGAGTCATATATCTTATCAGTATTTAGTATTGAATCCGTTTCGGATATAAAGAATAAAAAAGAAATAGATGCAGTGATATCTTATTATGGTGAAACCCTTAGGCGAAATTTACCTGATAGTATATGGTATTTGGACTTAGATGATGAAGATAATATTTACTTTAATCTTCCAAGTATCAAAACACCGATAGGTTTTCCTATAAGTCCATATTCTTTGATAAAAAGGATTATAAATAAGAATAAAGGTACATTCTTGTATGACTTTTATGAAAAACGATTAGGTTTTATAAATAACCCTGAGACTTATTAGTCATTAGTTAAAGCGTAGCCACATTTTTATTAAAGAAGTCTTTAAATTTTTTAGTAGTCAGCATTTTATCAATTATTTTAAAAACAGTTTGTCTGTCTTCTTCATCTAATTGTTGGAGTAATCTCATTTGCTCTATTGTTGTTTTATCTTCAATAGTTACCTCTTTCGGTATGTTACCATCATAATTTAAAATTTGGTCAGTCGTTAGGTTAAATAGTTGAGCCATTTTTTGAAGTTCTTCAATTGCTAAAGACCTTGTACCTTTTTCAATTTTACTATATGCAGATTTATCAACACCAATATAATCAGCTACTTCAATCTGTTTTAAACCCTTTTCTTCTCTAATTGCTTTTATGTTTTCTGCTAAATCCACACTGCAAAAGTAGCTAAAATAGATATATTATCAAAAATATGTTGATTTAGAAAACAATTATGTTTTTATAATCGAAACTTTATTTTATCTTTGTGGTGTTGAAATTAACCACTAAATATTTTAAGGTATGGAAATCAAGCAAATTAAAGAGCAATTAAGCATAGAAACAGTACTAAACCAGTACAACTAAGCGTAAACAAAAACAACCACGCAAAATGCCTATTCCATAAAGACAGCAAACCCAGTTTAAGAATTTACCCAAAAACAAACACCTACACTTGTTTTGGTTGTGATAAAACAGGAGATACCATACAGT
>DQTE01000100.1 GCA_015662905.1 Crocinitomix sp.
ATCGGAAGCGGTTTTGGTGGTCAATGTGCCGCTATAAACTTATTAAAAAAAGGAATAAACGATTTCTGTATCCTCGAAAGACGTGATTTTATGGGTGGCACTTGGTGTCAAAATTCCTACCCAGGAGCTGCGGTAGATGTACAATCGCCATTATATTCATTTTCATTTGAACCTTATGACTGGTCTCAAATGTTTGCAGAGCAAGATGAACTGGAGGAATACACCAATTTTGTAATTGACAAATACAAGCTCAGAAAAAAAACTTTTATAAATACCAATGTAAAAAAATTGGAATGGTTAGAAGATGAAAACAAATGGCTAGTTGATACTAATACTGGAACATTTAAGTCTCAATTTGTAATAAACGCATCTGGTCCATTAAGCACTCCTTTTATCCCAAATTTTAAAGGTAAGGATACCTTTAAAGGAGAGACTTTTCATACCAACAATTGGAATCATAATTTTGATATAAAAGGTAAAAAAGTTGCAGTAATTGGTAGTGGAGCAAGTGCAGCACAGGTAGTACCTGCAATTGTAGATGAAGTAAAAGAACTTAATGTTTTTCAGAGAACGCCACATTGGATAATGCACCGTCCCGATAAAACATTTACTAAATTTCAAAGAAAACTTTTAAACATAAAGTGGATTTATTACTTAGTAAGATATTATACTTATTGGTCTTTAGAATCCAGAGTTATCGCATTTAAGTATTCAGATTTTTTATTGAAAATATTCGCACAGAATAAAGCAATGAAACATATAAAAAAATCATTTAAAAACAGAGAAGATATAATAAAGAAAGTAACTCCTGATTATACCATTGGTTGCAAAAGAATAATTTTATCTAACACTTTGTATCCTGCTTTTGCAAAAGAAAACACAAATCTATATACGAGAGATGAGCAAATAGCAGAAATAACAGAAACAGGAATCATTACTACAAAAGGAACAAAAGTAGATTTAGATTTAATAGTTTATGCAACAGGATATGATGCAACAGATGGTGTTATTTCTTATCCAATAATTGGTAAAAACAATATAGATGTAGGAACATTTTGGTCTGAATTCCCGAGAGCTTATTTAGGTACAACAATGCCAAATTTTCCTAATTTATTTGTAATGACAGGACCAAATACTGGTATTGGACATACTTCTGCCGTATTTGTTATTGAAGCTCAAATGAATTATATTTTAAATAGTATTGATGCAGTGGTGAATAACAATGTTCAAGCCATAGAAGTAACAGAAAATGCAGAAGATAAATACACTTCTTTTATTCATTCTGAAATGGAAAAAACGGTGTGGAAAAGAGGAAACTGCACTAGTTGGTATCAAAGTAAAAGTGGTCATGTTATCGCTATGTTTCCAGGTTTTAGTTTTACCTATCTAAAAATGGCGAAAAAATTCAAAATAAAAGATCATAATTTAATAAAATGAAAGACTTTAAAAACAAAATAGTAGTAGTAACAGGAGCTGGTTCCGGAATGGGAAAAGAATATGCTTTTCAATTTGCAAAATTAGGAGCCAAACTTGCCTTAAATGATTATAACAAAACAACTTTAGAAGATGTTAAAAACGAATTAAATACTCAAGGTTATAAAGATGTAATCATAGGGGATTTTGATGTTGCTGACAAAGAGAGGATGTATGCTTTTGCTGACAAAGTAAAAGAAGCATTTGGCAATGCTCATGTAATTATTAACAATGCAGGTATTGAAGGTGCTACTGAAAAATTTATTGATATAACAGATAAAGATTTCGAAAGGTTAATGAATATCAATTTTTACGGGGTTGTAAATGGGAGTCGAGCATTTTTGCCACACCTCATTGCAAATAATGAAGGAGCATTAGTTAATATTGCTAGCGTTTTTGGTTTACAAGGTATGCCAACACAATCCGACTATTGTGCAAGTAAATTTGCCGTTAGAGGATTTACAGAAGCGTTGATGGTAGAGTTTTATGAAAGCCCAATTCAAATTCACATTGTTCATCCAGGCGGAATTAACACTAACATTGCACAACATGAATTGAGTGCTCAATTTGCTGAAAAGTATTTAACCACAACATCTAAATCAATAGTAAAACATATTATAAAGGGAATCAGAAAAAATAAATTCAAAATTGTATATGGGCAAGATTCCTTGAGGGTTTGGTTCGCTGCAAACTTCTTACCCAAACGCCTTTCTGTTGCATTTATTAATTATGAAATGAAAAGGAGATTAGATTTTTGAATGGTTTTAAACAGACAATATTTTTCTTTCCTCTGCGGTAAAGAATCTTGTCATATCTAATAAAATGAAAGAAAATTACGATTATATTATTATTGGTTCTGGGTTTGGCGGCTCGGTTTCAGCATTGCGACTGGCAGAAAAAGGATATTCTGTTTTAGTAATAGAAAAAGGGAAATGGTACAAAGCAAAAGATTTTCCAAAAACCAATTGGAATTTAAGAAAATGGATTTGGTTACCAACGTTTAAGTTTTTTGGAATCATGAAAATGACCTATTATAGACACTTAGCAATATTAAGCGGAGTTGGAGTTGGCGGTGGTTCTTTGGTATATGCAAATACGCTACCAAAACCAAAATCTAAGTTTTTTGAATCTGGTTCTTGGGCAGAATTAGAAAATTGGGAAAAGTCATTAAAACCTTTTTACAAAACAGCATTAAAAATGTTGGGTGCTGAAAAAAATCCAAAATTCTTTGATGCAGATGATGTCTTAAAGGAGATAGCAAAAAACAATGGATTAGAAGATAAATTTGATACTACAAATGTTGCCGTATTTTTTGGGGAAAAAGAAAATCAAAAACATAAAGATCCATATTTTGATGGAAAAGGACCAGAACGAGTTTCGTGTAATTTTTGTGGGAAATGTATGACTGGTTGTCCAAATAATTCAAAAAACACTTTGGATAAAAATTATTTGTACTTAGCACAACAATTAGGTGTAGAAATTCTTGCAGAAAATGAAGTCATTGATGTTTTGCCAATTGCCGAAACTGGATATGAAATAACTTATAAAGAATCAACCAAGTATTTTGCTAAAACAAAAAAAATAAAATCAAAAGGTGTTGTTTTTGCTGGAGGAGTATTGGGGACAGTTTCATTAATGTTAAAGTTAAAAGAAAGCTCGTTACCAAATTTAAGCGATATGGTAGGCAAAGATGTTAGATCAAATAATGAGGCACTTATTACAATTGTTACACCAGACAAAATCAAAGATTTTACTAAAGGCGTTGCAATAGCTTCAATTCTTGATTTGGATGAACACACACATATCGAGTCAGTTAGATATGGCAGAGGTTCTGGATTTTGGAGAACATTATTGATACCAAGTGTGAACGAAACTAATTTCTTTATGAGAATTTTGAAGTTGGTTTTTTCAATTATAATAAACCCAATTAAATGGTTTAAAATTTTTGTAGTCAAAGATTTTGCAAAGCATTCTACTGTTTTATTGTTTATGCAAAATTTAGATAGCACTTTGCGATTTAAGAAATCCTGGTTTCGTATGAGCTCACACATTTCAAAGGGAAAAGCACCTACCGCATTTATCCCAGAAGCTCATAAAATTGCCAACGAATTTGCTGAAAAAGTAAATGGAAAACCAATGAGTATTTTTTCTGAAACATTGACAGGCATTCCTTCAACTGCACATATTTTAGGAGGTGCAGTTATGGGGAGGAACGAAAATATTGGTGTAATAGATAAGTATAATAGAGTTTATGGATACAGTAAAATGTATATTTGTGATGGTTCAATGATTTCTGCAAACCCAGGTGTTAACCCATCATTAAGTATTACAGCAATAAGCGAACGAGCAATGAGTTTTATAAAAGAGAAAGAATAAGTATTGATTTGGGTTGCTCAAGGCATTTCAAGATGGAATTTGTTTTTTTGAAACATGAAAAGGTTAAAGGTGACTATCTAAGGTATTCAATAAACGTTGAGTTAATGAATATAGCAGTTGCTAACAATAAGTAAACATAATCCTCGCTATCGCTTCGGGCTCTGTTTACTTTACCCGTTACCGGTGCATTAGA
>DQTE01000205.1 GCA_015662905.1 Crocinitomix sp.
CTTTGTTTTTACTTAGTTTTGTTTCAACAATATGATACAAAATAGGTATAATGATTAATGTTAAAAATGAAGCAGTCAACATACCACCAATGACTACGGTTGCCAAAGGATGTTGTACTTCTGCTCCCGCACTTGTTGATACTGCCATAGGTAAAAAACCTAAAATATCTGTTGAAGCTGTTAAAAATATAGGTCTTATTCTTTCTTTAGTTCCTTTGATAATTCTATCTTTTAGTTCAAATCCTTCTTTTTTCAGTTCATTCATTGATGTAATAAGAACCAAACCGTTAAGCACAGCTACGCCAAACAATACAATAAATCCTACGCCGGCAGAAATACTAAAAGGCATATCTCTTAGCCACAGTGCAAATATGCCTCCAATAGCAGATAAAGGAATAGCAGTGTATATCATAATAGTTTGACTAAATGATTTTAGAGCAAAATATAAGAGTACAAAAATTAAAATCAATGCAATTGGTACTACAATCAATAATCTTGTTTTAGCGCGTTCTAAATTTTCAAAAGACCCACCATATTTAATATAATATCCAGCAGGTAAGTCTAGTTGTGCATCTAATTTTTGTTGTATATCTTTTACAACCGATTCAACATCCCGTCCTCTTACATTTACGCCAACATAAGTTCTTCGATTTGTTCCCTCTCTTGAAATTTGCATAGGTCCAGTGACATATTCAACTTTAGCCACTTGGCTTAATGGTATTTGGTTGTTATTTGGTAAAGGGATATAAATATTTTTTAAATCTTTTATACTTTTTTTGTACTCGTCAGTTAATCTAACAACAAGGTCAAATCTTTTTTCTCCCTCAAACACAACCCCTGCAACCTCTCCACTAAATGCTGTTCTTATAATAGTGTTTAATTCTTTTATTTGTAAACCGTAATATGCCAATTTTTGTCGGTCGTATTTTACAGTCATTTGAGGTAAGCCTTGCGTAGCTTCCACTTTAACATCTCCCACACCTTCAATAGAACTAATAATTTTGCCCATTTGCTCTGCATATTCAGATAAAATTTTCAAATCATCACCAAACAGCTTAACTGCAATATCTTGTCTTACACCTGTCATTAATTCGTTAAAACGCATTTCTATAGGTTGAGAAAATTCGTGATTAATACCTGGTAAAAATTTTAGTGTATCTTTAATCATTTCAATTAGTTCTTCTTTACTTCCAAATGTTTCCCATTCAGATTGCGGTTTTAGAATAATAAACATATCTGCTAAATCTAAAGGCATAGGGTCGGTAGGTATTTCAGCCACCCCAATTTTTGAAACAACACTTGTAATTTCTGGAAAGGAAGCTACAAGTTTTTTTTCAATGGAATGACACACTTTTTCTGTTTCCTCCAATGAACTTCCGGGTTTTAAAATAGCGTGCATAGCTATATCTCCTTCGTCAAGTTGGGGGATAAATTCTCCTCCCATTCTACTGAAAGTAAAAAATGAAAGTACCAATAGCACAAAAGAGACCAATAAAACAATCACTTTTCTTTTTAATGCAAGTAACAAAACAGGTTCGTATATATTGGTTAGCCAATTGATAAATTTGTCTCCAACTCCTATTTTTTTAGATGGTTTTTTACTCATTACCAATGATGCCATCATTGGAACATAAGTTAAACATAAGATCATTGCCCCTATAATAGCAAAACTAAAAGTCATAGCCATTGGTGCAAACATTTTTCCTTCAACGCCTTGTAAAGTTAAAATTGGTAAAAAAACAATTAAAATGATAAGTTGTCCAAAAAATGCTGCATTCATCATTTTACTAGACGATTGGTATGAAATTTCATCTAAATCATTTGATGATAGTTGTTTTGTTTTTAACTTATTAATCTTAAGTACTGTATAAAAAACAACGCTTTCAATAATAATTACTGCACCATCTACTATTATACCAAAATCAATTGCACCTAAACTCATTAAATTTGACCAGACACCAAAAATGTTCATCATTATGTAGGCAAATAGTAAAGATAATGGTATGGTTGATGCTACAATTAATCCGCCTCTAAAGTTCCCTAAAAACAGTACCAAAACAAAAATTACAATTAGCCCACCTTCAATTAAATTGGTTTGAACGGTTGATGTAGTTCTGTTTACTAAATCAGAACGGTCTAAAAAAGGAACTATTTTAACACCATCAGGCAAAGATTTATTAATTTGCTTAACCCGTTCTTTTACGTTATAAATTACTTCTTCCGAATTGGCACCTTTCAACATCATAATCATTCCACCAACCGCAACTTTACCATTTTTACTTGTAGCACCATATCTGATGGCTTTTCCAAATCTAACATCTGCCACATCTTTTATCAATATAGGTTTATCATCTATGGTTTTAACAACAATGTTTTTAATATCTTTAAGAGAAGTGATTAATCCTTCACCTTTAATAAAGTTTGCCCTATGATTTTTTACTATGTAAGCGCCTCCTGTATTTTCATTGTTTGCCTCAAGTGCATTATAGATGTCTAAAATTGTTACTCCCATACTTTTTAATTGATTGGGATTAATAGCAACTTCATATTGTTTTACATTTCCACCAAAACTGTTAACTTCAACCACCCCAGGTAACATAGCCATTTGTCGTTTAACTATCCAATCTTGAAACGTTCTTAAATCAGTGGAAGAATAATCATTTTTGTGAGCGTCATCAACCTCTAAAGTGTATTGGTATATTTCGCCTAATCCAGTTGATATGGGGCCAATAAAAGGCTCACCAAATTTACTAGGTATATCTTGTTTTACTTCAGATAGTTTTTCTGACACTAATTGTCTTGGGAGATAGGTACCTATCTTGTCTTCAAATACTATGGTAACTACTGATAAGCCAAATCTTGAAATTGACCTAATTTCTATAACATTTGGTAAATTGGACATTGCCAATTCAATAGGGTAGGTTACAAATTGTTCAATGTCCTCTGTGCCTAAATTTTGTGATACAGTAATCACTTGGACCTGATTGTTTGTGATGTCAGGAACAGCATCAACGGGTACTTTTTGCATAGAATAGATACCAACACCTATCCAAGCAATCATCATTAATCCTATGATGAGTTTATTTTTAATTGAAAATAAAATGATTTTATTAATCATAATTGTTTATTTGTTAATTGTTTATAAAACCCGATAAGGGCATACATTTTAAACATTGTAAGCGTTATACAATGAAATTATAGACAAGTTTGATTTGTCGAAACAATTAACAAATAGGAGGGCCTCTTAGTTGAGGCGTGTCAATAAGAGGAGGTAAATATTTTTTTGATAGATATCTACTTTTTTTAACTTTTTCGTTAAAATGAAAAGTAAATTTTGTTGAACTTACAGTTAAATTATTAAGTGTAGTATAATAAGTAACGGTTGAGTTTATTTTAATGTTATTGATGACGTTTAAATAATTGTCAGTATCATCAGAATGATGATGTTGAATATCACTAAATAAGCAAATTAACAAGTCAAAAATATTTTCATCACAATGGCTGTTATGTTTGATGTGTGACTCATTTATTGTTTTACAATGGTGTTGATGTAAATGTTTTTGTTGGGTTGAAGAAACCAACGCCTGCTCTTTTACTGTATTATAAAAACTTGTAGTATGAGGTATCAGTGCGTGTGTAAACGATAAGGCATACACAAACAGCAAAAAAAACGATATTACAAAGCGTTTAAAATTCATTCCTGAGTCAAATATAATAATTTTTTAAGGATTTAACACAAACTAAATGCTATTTTATTGTGATAAACTGTATTACCTTAAAAACTCAAAATCTAAAATCGTTTTAAATCTTCATTTGTAAAAGTCCACTCTGGAGTAACTAAATCTCCTTCAAAATCAGCAGAATACCAAGCCGAATTATTTTTGGGATTAATTAAAATTTCAATGCTTTGGGCTGGCATGTAACTTTGCGAGAGCATAAATTTTTTGTTTCCATTTTCATTAGTTACCACATCCATAACAGTAACAGCATGTCCATAAGGATTTCCTGATTGCACAAAAACATCACCAATTTTAATATCTTTTACCTTTACTGATTTTAATTGTTTTTTGAGGGAAGCTGTATTGGCGTAAGCATACACATAATTCATATAAGAACGAAAGGATTTACGACTTCTTTTTGTAGTATATTTTGCATAAGAGGGCGCCCATTCTCCACTTGCAAAAAGAAATCTAATTTCACTATATCTTTTATTTTCAAATAAATATTCCGCTCTTATTCGCATACAAGCATCAGCACATTGTTGTAAATTTCGGTTTCCAATATCAAAATCTAACACTGCAACGTGAATGTTTTGATTATTCTTTTTGCTTCCATTATAATAATAAACTATGTTTTCTTCTGTTAGTTTTATATTTCTAATCCATTTTCCATAGGGCGTTGTATTTTTTCTAGCATACCCTACTGGAGGTGTAATTTCTGAAACCTTTTTTGCATTAGATAATTTTAAGACGGGCTCTGTTAATTTGATTTCTGTACTATCAGTATTATTAATAAAATTAGTTTCACTACTTACATTTCCACACGAAATAATAACAAGTACTGTAATTAAGAAAATGTATTGTTTATTTTTCATCTTATGTTTTAATTGATTTGCTCTTATGTAAATATAATAATTTTTTAAGGATTTAACACAAACTTTACACGGATTTTATCCAAATAAAAAACAGATTGTAAACCTTTGCAAAAAAAACATGGAACTATTTATAATGAGTTTTGGAGCATTATTCTCTGTAATGAATCCTTTTGGAACAGTGCCTATTTTTGTAGCTTTGACACAAGAATATAATAAGTTAGAACGAAATAGAATTGCATTTTGGACATCATTAAATGTTTTAATCATACTCCTCATCTCATTTTTTGTTGGAAAGTATATTTTACTATTTTTTGGTATTACATTAAATTCTTTAAAAATTGCTGGTGGATTAATTATTGCTTCCTCTGGCTTTGCTTTATTAACGGGGGATTTTAATAAGCATAAGGGGATGAAGAGAGAAAAGATAAAAAAAGATATTGAATCTCGTTCTGAAATTTCGTTAACACCTTTAGCAATGCCAATGATAGCTGGTCCGGGAACAATATCCTTATTGATAGCTTACAATCAGGAAACTGCAGGGATTAATAATATTTTAACTATTAATGGTGCTATCGTATTTTCTACAATATGCATTTATTTAATATTAAAAAGTTCATTCTATATAGTGAAATTACTTGGGGCTTCTGGAATTAATGCTGTATCAAGAATTATTGGTTTTATTGTAATAGCTATAGGTGTTGAATTTATTGTTTCTTCTGTTCTTAGTATTTTTAACATAGCCTAATACCATTTACCAATTGAAATTACCGAAATAAAATGTCCTTTTCTCCTTTCTATTTCACTAAAAAAAGAATGGCAGATGCTTATTTACTAGTTAGTGTTGCATAAGGGATAGTAGCAATTGTTTGAACTCCTTTTTACTTTTAAAGGAAAAAGAGTGAGTGCGGATAGCCCGACCCTTTAGGGATATGCCCAAACAGTTTTAATCTAACAATAGAAAACTCTATTTTGTATGGTTAATAATTTATTGTATATATTAGCAACAAAAAAGGTCGGAGTAACGTATTGTAATATTTAGTGGACTAACTTTATGAGTGAACAAAAAAAATTTGGAACTTTTGCTGGGGTATTTACACCCTCTATCCTTACTATTTTAGGGGTAATAATGTATCTGCGTTTGGGTTGGGTTGTTGGTAATGCTGGCTTATGGGGTACTATAGGTATTATTGTTGTTGCTCACATCATTTCGGTAACCACTGGGTTAAGTGTTTCTTCTATTGCTACAGATAAAAAAGTAGGTGCTGGTGGTGTTTACTTTGTATTGTCTCGTAGTTTGGGGCTACCTATTGGTGGTGCTCTTGGTATAACTTTATTTGTGGCAACAGCTTTTAGTATTGCTTTGTATATGATTGGGTTTGCCGAAATTTTTAATAATGTTTTTGATTTTGGCTTTGAAAAAAATGATTTAGGTGAATTGGTGCAAACAACAAACGCTAAACGACTAACAGCAAGTATTGGTTTGTTAATTTTAACCATTATTGCCTTTATTAGTACGGCGGTTGCATTAAAGACTCAATTTATTATTTTAGCTTTAATTATCTTGTCGTTGTTTGCTATTTTCTTTGGCAATACTTCTTTGTCACACGCTACGGCATCATTTGCAACTGAAATTGAAAAAGTTCCTTTTATTGAAATATTTGCTATTTTCTTTCCTGCAGTAACAGGATTTACAGCGGGAGTGGCAATGTCTGGCGATTTAAAAGAACCAAAAAAATCTATACCTGTTGGTACTATGGCGTCTATTGCGGTTGGATTTATAGTATATATGGCATTAGGATTGTTTTTATACTTTAATTTTTCGTCTGATGTACTTATTAGCAATGATAAATTATTGTATGAAATTACTTGGTTTGGTGGTTTATTTGTAATTATGGGAGTTTGGGGGGCTACCTTATCTTCTGCATTGGGTGGTATTTTAGGTGGTCCTAGGATTTTACAGGCTATGTCGGTTGATAAAATAACGCCTAAACTTTTTGCTAAAGGGGTTGGTAAAGATAATGAGCCACGAAATGCTTTAATTTTAACGGTTTTAATTGCTGAGGCTGGTATTTTAATAGGTGAACTTGACGTTATAGCCGAAATTGTATCAATGTTTTACTTAGCAGCTTATGGTTTTATCAATTTATCATTTTTTTTAGAGAGTTGGGCATCTGCTGATTTCAACCCTACCTTTAAGGTTAAAAAATGGGTAGGATTACTCGGTTTTATTGCCACATTTACCGTTATGTTTCAGCTAAATATGCTGGCAATGGTGGCGGCTTTTATTATTATTGGTGGTATTTATTTTTACCTGAACAAAAAACAAGTGGCACTTGGTACGGGTGATATATGGCAATCGGTGTGGAGTACTATTGTAAAAAAAGGATTACGTAAAATGGAAGCCGGAAGTGACCACAAACGTAATTGGAAACCAAATATTTTATTGTTTAGTGGAGGAACAGAAAAACGGTCTAAACTGATAGAGTTTTCAAAAGCCATTGCTGGTCAGGCTGGAATCATTACCAATTTTGACTTGATTGAAAATAATGACGCTAAAGTTTTATTTCCAAAATCTAAACAAAGGGTTAAAGATGAAGAACTAGAAAAATTTGGAATATTTGGTCGCCGTATTGAAGTGCAAAATGAATTTAAAGGTATAGAAACGATAGCTTCAACGTTTGGCTTTTCGGGTATTGAGCCAAACACCATTTTAATGCCTTGGTCTGGCGAAACTAAAGACCCTATTTGGTTTACTCAAATGACTCAAAAACTTATTGAGTTAGATTATAATGTACTTTATTTAGACTACGACAAGCGTTGGGGGTTTAGAAAAAAAGAACAAATAGATTTATGGTGGCGTGGCTTTGGTAACAATGCCGAACTGATGCTTAGTTTGGTAAAGTTTATTAAAAATTCACCTGATTGGGTACGTGCTAAAATTAGAGTGTTATTGGTAAATGATACTAATACAGATAATGGCTTAATTGAAAAAAGAATTAAAGATACGCTTGAACAGTTTAGAATTGTGGCTCAAATTAAAATTATTAACAATGCGGTTGACCAAAAGCCTTTTTATGAGTTAATGAAAATTCACTCTGCTAACGCTGACCTAATTTTTGTGGGTATTCCTAGCATTGAAAAAAATAATGAAGCAGATTTTGTAAAAAGAACTAACACTTTAGTTAACACTATTGGTACTACGCTTTTAGTTAAAGCCTCATCTCAATTTGAAAATACCGACCTTAAAATTGAACAAATCAATTTAAAACATACGTCTAAAGATATAGATAATATTGAATTAATTGACCTATCGCCTTGTACAAATGAATCTCTTCAAACCGAACTTACAAAAGTTGACAAGGCATTAGATGAAATTACGTTACATATTGCGCATTCTGCTGCCCAACGTATTGAAGATTTTCATCATAAATTAATTACGCAAAACATTAATAAATTAGATGCGTTTTTAGATAAACTCTCTACAGATTCTGAAATTGATTTGGATACTGAAATAGATGCTGTTTTGAAATTGATTAGAGATAACCATAATGATGCTTGTAGCTATCAACTTGATGACATTTATGAAATTTTTAAATATGAATTTGAAAACTTTCTAAAACAAAGAGATGAAGCCATTCTAAAGTCTGCTAAAAAAATAACACTTACCAAAAAAGTTAATACTGATGGTCAAGTGATTGATAAAAAAGCAAATATATCGTTTCAATCTTATTTACAACAAGCGTGGATAAACAAAGGTTTAGATGAATTTAAAAATGCGCTTTTAGAATTTGGTTATCAAAATTTTATTCTATTACACCAATCTAAAAATGTGATTCATAAAGCACTTTGGATTTTAATTGAAAATGTACATTTAAGCAATGATGTCAAGCAATGTGCTATGGATTGTAAAACACAAATTGACGAAAGTTTAAAAGCTATTGACAAAGATTCTTTAAACATTAATGAAGGTTTTTATATGTTTGTTAGAAATGTAGATAGACAGATATTAAACACCCTATCGAAATGTTTGGAATACAGAGACCATAAAAAGAAAATTCAAGCTACGTTTCCAAGTGTTGACAATAAACAGCTTAAAGATATCAATTATTTTATTGACAACTATCCACATTATTGGAAAAGAAATATCGTTCTATTTACCTATCACTTACAAGCTGATTTGTACCTTATTCAATACACTACAAGAGTTGAAGATGCTACCGATAACTTAATCTCAAAAACAGACAAAGAATTTACCTCTATTCTATTTGATAGAGTATTAACTTTAGAAAAAGAACTTAATAGCCTTAATACTTTAGTTGAAGTTGATAATGAACAAGAGATAAATTCATTCTATATAAGCATCAATGATGACATTTATTTTAGTCAAGAACAACTCATTAATGATTTGGAACAACACATAAGACAGGCTATTGAAAAATTACCTAAAGAGGTTGAATTGATTGATGCAAAATCTTTAAACAATATAAGGAAAGAACAAGGTCAAAAGGTTAACACGCACAAAATTCAGTTAGATGATTTTGCTGAATATATTACCAAAATCAAATATTTTAAGCCTGTTCAAGACCAATTAGCACAATACCTAGATCACCTCAAAAGGGTAATGACCTTACTACTTAACAGCTCGTTTGTAATGGGAAGTCAAATAGAAAGTTATGCTAAAAACACCTCTTCTAACCAACAAAATCGTACTGATGAACTAAAGAAAAACATAAAAGTAGCTTTTGATGATTTGAATGAAGCCAAATCATTACTAAAATCTGTTAATGAAACTTTTAAAACGGAAATTAGATTGATACAAAAAGAGCTAGGACACGAGCTTGAAATAAATAAAATTATTGAACAATATGACCTTTTAAATAAAAATGTTAAAATTAAAAAACATTCTAAAACTTGGATAAAATATCAAAACCTTAAAAAAATAACTGTTGATAACATTCAAAACATTACTAAAAAAATTATTCATACCAAACTTGATGCTACTGCTTTAAAATACCAAGAAAAATTTGAAGGCACAAAAAATACTAAGGCAGAACTTTTAAATTTTATAGATAGAATTTCACCTGTTAGTGAGGTTACAGATGCTTTACCTTTTTATTACCAACAACTGTTTAGCGGAAAACATATTAGCGACAGCAAAGCCCTTAAAAGCAGACAAACTGAAATAGAATCTATCAAAAAGTCTATTAAGCGAATTGACAAAGGCATTAATGGTGCTATCCTTATTTTGGGCGAGAATATGCAAGGGAAATCATTTATTGCAAACCACACTGTTAATCATTTAATAGAAGGGAAAACCTATAGAATTAAACAAGGGAATTTGTCTATAAACAATCATTATTTACCCCAAAAAACAGACTTACACTCAGCTTTTCAAAAAGCTACGGGAATTAACGAAAATGTAAATAAACTATTCAACAAGGTTGAGGCAAAATCTGTATTTTTAATTGAAGATATTGAACAATGGTGGTTGAGAAGTGCTGAAGGTAGTGTAGTTATTGATGAATTATCAAAACTCATTGAAAAATATGGCAATCGCCATTACTTTGTGTTAACGGCTAATATCTATGCTTTTGAATCTTTAAAACAAACTACAATTATTGAGGATAGTTTAATTGAAACTGTCGTTTTAAGTCCGCTAAATTCAACTCACCTTATTGATATATTAGAAAGCAGACATAAACTTGGCAACCTTGAATTCATATACAATGGTGTTTCAGAACAATTTATGTCTGAATCAAAACGTAAAAAATTATTTGCTAAATTTTATCAATCCTCAAATGGAAATGTAGGGTTAGCACTACGTCAATGGTTGGCTAACATTGTTCATATTGACGAAAACAAAATAACAATTAGTGATAATTTTGACTTTGATTTTCCCGACTTTAAAGATGATTTATGGAAAAATATCTTATTACAATTTCATATACATAAAAACCTAAACAGATATGAATTATACACCATTTACGGAAAAGAAAATAAATCTTGGATAAACAGGATAATTGCATCAATGCTGAAAGCTCAACTTTTAAAAACCGTTGAAAAAAACACGTTTGAAATTAATCCTATTGTTAAACCTTATGTAGAATCGTATTTATATGCCTAATCAAGATACCATATTAAACACTTTGCCCGATAGCATTGAAACAATTGTTAAGGTTGATACAATTATAGTTAAAGATACTATTGTACATACAATTAATGATACCATTTCTAAAACCATAACTACTATTGATACTGTAAAACAAACCATAATCCAACCAGCTGAAGAAAGTATTCAGTTTGTAGCACACAATACCGAACAAACTATTCCTTTTTTACTCATTTTAGGACTAATGGTACTTGGTGCAATTATTTGGGTTACTTTTAAACTATTGTCTGATTATATTACACCATATTTAAAAGCTAAATACAAAATAAAACGTGCTAATTTATTTGTGTACAGATTGAAAACCATAACTTGGTCTGTTTATGTGTTATTTTGTTTTTATCAATTGATAACTAGCCATTTAATTATTGGTGTTGCTTTAACTGTTTTTGTAGCGCTTGTTGGTTTTAATTTTTGGAAAGATTTTTTTACAGGAATTTATTTAAAATTTAGTGGCAACCTAAATACAAACGATAAAATAACCATTAACCAATTAAATGGTAAAGTGATAAAATTTAATACTAGAAATATACAAATTGAAACTGTAAATGACGAAATACTATTTATTCCCTACCGTCAATTTTTAGATAATGCCGTGTCAAAAAAAATAAGTAAAGGGGAAATGAGAAGTAAAAAAATAATCTTGAATTTACCCCAAAATTATGCTGACAATACGGTTAAACACATTGAAAAATTAGTATTTCTATGTCCTTGGGTATATAGCCATAAACCAATAAAAGTTTACCAAATTGATGATTACAGTTTTGAAATTGTTATTTATGCCTCTGACGATTTTACATTTAATAAAATACGTGAATATTTAAGAAATAGAGTTGCTACAACATCATCAGATGAAAAGTAAACATTAAAACAACACCTCTTATGTTATTTATTCAATTAATTTTGTTGTCAAATCTTTTAATTATGCCAAACGCTACATTTTACAATTTAGCTGCAAAATCTATTACCGGGGAAGAGATTTCAATGTCTAAATACAAAGGCAAAGTTGTATTGATTGTTAATACTGCAAGTAAATGTGGGTTTACGCCTCAATATGATGGTTTAGAAAAGATTTACAAAACTTACAAAGACCAAGGTTTGGTTATTTTAGGGTTTCCTTGTAATCAATTTGGTAATCAAGAGCCAGGAACAGAGGAAGACATACAAAAAGGATGTATGGTTAATTATGGCGTAACTTTTCAAATGTTTTCTAAAATAGAAGTAAATGGTGAAGGTACTCACCCTTTATACAAATACTTAAAATCTGAAAAAAAAGGAATTTTAGGTAAAAATATCAAATGGAATTTTACTAAATTTTTAATTGATAGAAATGGAAAAGTTGTAAAACGATATAGCCCTACTACCAAGCCAGAGTCCATTGCTAGTAAAATAGAAAAGCTCCTTTAAGAACATCCACAAGAGCCATTATTGCAGGAATTATTGTTTTTTTTCTTAACAAAAAATTTATAAATAAAATATCCCACAGCAAGCACAAATAATATGTAAACAAAGATATGTTGCATCAGTTTAAAAATTGATAGGCTAAAAATGATACTGCATACGCAAATATTGACATATACAAAAATTGAATCGCCGTCCATTTAATAGATTTTGTTTCTTTGTAAGTTACGGCTACCGTGCTTAAACATTGTAGAGAAAAAGCATAAAATAACAACAGAGAGATTGAAGTTGCAAGTCCAAAAACTGCTTTTCCTGTGGTAGGTTTTTTCTCTTTTTTTAGTCTGTTTATAATGGTCATATTTTCATTAGACTGAATGCTATAAATGGTGGACATTGTACTTACAAACACCTCTCTTGCGGCGAGAGATGAAATTAATGCTATACCTATTTTCCAATCGTAGCCCAAAGGTCTAATAATAGGTTCAATGGTTCTGCCTAGTTGACCCAAATAAGAATTTTCAAGTTTAAACGCATTTACTTTTTCTTCAAACCCAACAGCGTTAGTTGTATTTGACTTTACAATTAATTCAGCATTATCAAAATCCTCACCGCCTTGAGTAGCTAACACAAATAATATAACAGATGAGGCTAAAATAATTTTTCCGGCATTAAGAACAAAAGAACTCACTTTCTCCCATATTTTAATTAAGATATTTTTACCGTTAGGCCATAAGTATTGTGGCATTTCAAGTAACAAAGTACTTTTATAATTACCTTTTAAAATCCACTTAAATACTATTGCGGCTAATAAAGCTGTAATAATGCCTAATAAATACATAGCCGTCATTATCAAGCCTTGTAAACTGAAGGGGCCTATGTACTCATTTGGAACTATAAGAGATATTAAAACTACATAAACCGGAAGACGAGCAGAACAGGTTAATAAAGGTGAGACCAATATGGTTATTAATCGTTCTTTTTTATTTTCAATGGTTCGCGCTGCCATTATACCTGGAATAGCACAAGCAAAGCTAGACATTAACGGCACTATACTTTTACCGCTCATTCCAAAACGTTGCATTAATTTGTCCATTAAAAATACTATTCGGCTCATATAACCGCTCTCCTCTAAAAAGGAAAAAAACAAAAATAATATGGCTAATTGAGGTATAAAAATAACAACACCACCTATGCCGGGAATAATACCATCAGCTATCAAATCGGTTAAATAGCCGCTTGGCAAAGCAGATTTGGTCACCTCTGAAATATAGTTAACCCCTAAATCTATCCAATCCATTGGGTAAGCTGCAATAACAAATAATGATTGAAAAATTGAAAATAGAATAAATAAAAAAATAACATATCCCCAGAAAGGGTGTAGCAAAAATCTATCTACTCTAGTTGTAAAATCAACCGCTTTTGATTCATCAACTTTTACAATCTCATCAAAATAACTCCTAATAAATTTATATCTTAAAATAGATTCATCTATTCTTAATTTTCTTTCTGTTGTGTTTTTCTGCTCTAATACCTCATCAATGTTTAATTGGTGATTAGTCACTGATAAAAAAAAGTGGTATTTAGATAATTTTTGATACTTGTGTTTATACGTTTCAAGCTCTTTTTCTGTAAATACATTTGTATAAGTTACCTCAATTGGGTCTGAAATAATTGTTTGAGTAAGGGTTTCTTTTAATTTATTGAGGCCCAACCCTGTTTTAGCAGAAATTTTAATAACTGGACATTTGAACAAATTACTCATCTTTTGTTCATCAATCGTTATACCTCTTTTTTTAGCAACATCAGTCATATTAATCGCTAAAACAATTGGAATTTCTAAATCTTTAATTTGATGAAACAAATAAAGATTACGTTTAAGATGTAATGCTGATACTGTAACAACAATTTTATCGGGATAGTTATCTCCTTCTGCATCTTCAAGGTATTTAATTACCAATTCTTCATCTTTAGATTTAGGATATAAACTATTGATTCCGGGTAGGTCTATAACTTCAAAATCAGTTTGATTAAATGTAAATTCACCTATTTTTTTATCTACTGTAACACCCGGATAATTACCTGTTTTTTGAGATAAGCCACACAAGCGGTTAAACAAAGTAGTTTTACCAATATTGGGATTACCAACAAGTGCTATTTTAATTTTTTTAGACTCCACTAGTTTTCCATTAAAATAAAATGAGCTTCTTTTTCTCTTAAAGCAATAATAGAATCGTCAACCAAAACGGATATAGGACCATCAAATGGGGCTTTATTGATAATAGTTATTTTTGTGCCCGGCAACAAACCAAATTCAAACATTTTAGTTATCAATGTATTGTCTTCTATTGTTTTTATTATAGCCCCTGTGTTTATTTTAATATCTGTTAACCTTGTTTTCAAATTCGTTTATTTTAAAAATTGACACTTTTTGTTATTTAGAACAAATATAAATAATATTTTTTGATTGATGCTATGATTTATGTCAGTTTAAAGAAAAAAGTTGCTTGTCTGATTGTTCATCAGAATAGCATATTGGTATTAATTATAGATTTTATAAACATTGGCTACAAAACATAAAAAGGGTAGGAAGAGATAATTATTTCTTCCTACCCTTTTCTTTCAATTAACCTAACTATCTATATATTAATAGTGTGTTATGTTATTACTCAAAGTAATCGTTATAAGCATTTAGATGTTTCTTAATATAATTAAATATTTTAGCACCTTTTTGAATTGATTCAACCTCTTTTAACCCATTAATACGTCTTATCAATGGTAACAAGTAACTGTGTAAATTATCATGAGCGACTCCATTCATTGTACATTGGTTCAAAATATATTGTTTTTCTTCTTCTAAAGATAAGCCTAAGTTCTGATAATCTTCAATTGTAGGGTTTTCAGGAAAATCGGCAGTTAAAGCTATCATATTGTTAATGCCTTCTGTTGTTTCAGCATTAGCTTTCCATTTTTCTCCATTATCAAGCTCTAATCCTTCAATAATAAATCCATTTTCACCATGTTTTTCTTTCATGTGTTGTTCAAACCAAACAGGTTTAGGCATTTCATTGTTATACATGTAAACTGCAATGGCTTTTACCTCTTGTTCTTCAAACTGTTGTTTAGGCATTACACCAAACCTATTAACTGCTCCTGGCATTTTAGCATTTTCTTCACTTGGATTGTTTGTCCAATTTAAAATAGCGTTGACAAACTCTTCTTCAGTCATTTCGTCTGTTAAGTAATGGTTTTTTACGCCCCTCATAGGTGGTGCCAATATATCATCATGAGAAGTACCATTTCCATGACAAATTAAACAGTTTTTTTTCATCAACTCTTCTCCGTCTAACTCGGCAATATTGTTATCTACATGATTAGACTTAGTGTTTTCTCCACTACACGAATAGATAATTATCCCCAAAGAAATTAAACCAAATAATTTTATTCTCTTCATTTTTCTTATTTTAAGAATTTACATTTTTTGATGCAAAGATAGATATTTATCTGTACTTTATTGGCAAACATTTAAGGTTTTATAAAAAAGTTTTGCGGTTTTAAGGTTAGATAATCTAATTTGTTTATTTTTGTTTAAAATTACGCCAAATGAAAAGAATACCGGTAGAAACATTAGTAAAAAAGTTGTCAATTTTAACAGCCGGTATAAGTAATGAGGTAAAAGAGAATTTTTCTAATTTAACAGAGGAACAACTCAATTGGCGTGTTAATGATAAAAGTTGGTCAATTGCCAATGTTTTTGAACATTTGAATGCCTTTTACAGATATTATATTCCTGTTTTTAATGGAAAAATAGCAAATACAAGATTTAACCACCCAACGGAAACATTTACATCAAGTCCAATGGGTAGAGCCGCTTACCGTTCTGTAAAATTAGGTAAAGTGTTTAATGTTAAACGAAAATTAAAAGCCCGTAAGGAATATAACCCCATTATTAATGATAGTTTAAAATCTAAACATCCTATTGAGGAGTTTTTACAATATCAAGAACAGTTTAGCTTGTTAATAGAAAAAGCTAAAAAGGTTGATTTAAGAAAAACCAAATGTCCATTATCGTTAAGACCTGTGGTAAAGTTAAATTTAGGAGACGCACTTTTGTATTTGGCATATCACACACAGCGTCACATCTATCAAGCTAAACACGTTTTAGATCAGTTAAAAACTCCATAAATTGTGTTCAAATTTAAAGATTTTTCCTTTATTTTTTTCAGATTCTAAAAGTGCATCTACACCAGATTTGTACATATCTATGTCTCTGTCATAAATGTTAGATCCTTTTTCAACATAAGATTGGAACATTCTTTTTCAAAACAAATCATCAAAAGATATTCTTTGAGAATCATTGTGTCTTGATTGTACAAAGAAGTTTTGGAACACATATCTACACTCTGGAAAATATAACCAAAATAGTTCTTTAAATCC
>DQTE01000333.1 GCA_015662905.1 Crocinitomix sp.
ATCAATTAATGAAATTTTTAGCTGAAATTATAACAGGAGTTTTTACGCAGTCTGACGGAAGTGCATTTAAAAGTTTACAAATTGTTTGTTTTGTAAAAACACTAAAATGGATAGCCCGCTCTAACGCCCATATAATTACCCATTACATAGTTTTTAACTTTTTAAAAAAAATTCATTGAATACTGTGTAAAAAATAACTAATTTTAACCGCTATTATTTTATAGATTTTAGACTTAAAATTTTTATGACCAAAACAATAATTATAACTGCAGGGGGTATTGGTAAAAGAATGCAGTCTCATTTACCTAAACAATTTATTGAACTAAATGGTAGTCCAATTTTAATGCATACTATTTTAAAGTTTAATCATTATGACGCTGATATTGACATTGTAGTTGTTTTACCTCTGGCGCATATTAACGGTTGGAAAACGCTGATTAAAAAACATAATTTTGACATTAAGCACCAAATAATTGATGGTGGTAAAGAACGTTTTGACTCTGTTAAAAAAGGATTGTCAATGGCAAAAGGTGATTTAATTGGGATTCATGATGCGGTTAGACCTTTGGTGAGTACGAAGGTTATTGCAGAATGTTTTGAAGCATTAAAAACACACCAAGCGGTTGTGCCTGTAGTTAGTGTAAAAGAGTCTATAAGATGGGTTAATAGTGAGGGGTCAAAATCATTGAACAGAAATGAATACAAAATAGTACAAACGCCACAATGTTTTACAAAAAATGTGATAATAGAGGCGTATAAACAACCTTTTAATGTAACTTATACAGATGATGCCTCTGTGGTTGAAAAATTGGGCGTTCCTATTCATTTGGTTAATGGTAATGAGGAAAACATCAAAATTACAACGCCTTTGGATTTGGAAGTGGCGAAACTAATGTTAAACGCATAGTGCTATGATTTCAATAGTAATGCCAATGCGTAATGCCTCTCTTTATTTAACAGAGTGTATCAATTCTATTATTCAACAATCTTACACCAATTGGGAGCTTATTATTGTAAATGACCATTCTACTGATAATAGCTATAATATTGTGAACAGTTTTAGCTTAAAAGATGATAGAATTAGCATATTTAACAATAAAGGTAAAGGGATTATAGAGGCTTTACGGTTGGCTTATTCAAAAACATCTGGTAAATACATTACAAGGATGGATGCTGACGATATTATGCCTATTGACAAACTAAAACTTATGCGTGAGGTGTTGGTTACCCACCCCAATTGTGTAACCACAGGAAAAATAAAATATATAGGTAAAAATTTAAAGGAAGGATACCAAAAGTATGAGGCTTGGATGAATGCCCTGATGGAAAACAATTCTCACTACGAACAAATATACAGGGAATGTGTGATTCCTTCTCCAGCTTGGATGATGAAAAGAGAAACTTTTGAAAATGTAGGTGCTTTTAATTCAGACATTTACCCTGAAGATTACGATTTAACGCTTAGAATTTACAAAGCCAAAACCCCTATTATTCCTGTAAAAAATGAAGTTATACATATATGGCGTGATTACAGTGAGCGCACATCAAGAAATGACCCTCACTATGCTTTTAATACTTTTGAGGTGTTAAAAACAAAATATTTTTTAAACATTGATTATAAACCAAACAAAACTTTGGTGCTTTGGGGAGGTGGAAAAAAAGGGAAAAATATAGCTTTACTGCTTAAACAACACAGGGTAAATTTTATATGGGCTTGTAATAATTCAAAAAAAATCAATCAATCAATTTATGGTATAAAAATGCAGGATATTGATGCTATTTTTGATACAAATACAATTTATCAAACAATTATTGCCGTTGCTAACCCCGCCGACCAAATACAAATTAAAGTACAGTTACAAAACAAGTCTAATATTGAGCCGTTTTGGTTTTGTTGACAAGGTGATGTATTGGTGTATTTGTGATTGCTCTAAATATTTTATAAAAAAATTAGTCATTAAAAAATAAATTACTATCTTTGCAGTCCGAAAAAAATTTTATAAACGAAAAATAAACTTGTATGTACGCAATTGTAGAAATAGCAGGGCAACAATTTAAAGTTGAAAAAGACCAACAACTTTTCGTTCATAGATTAGATGCAAAAGAAGGAGACAAAGTAAAATTTGATGACGTGTATTTAATTGATGACAAAGGAGGAGTAACAGTTGGCGCCCCAGTTATTAACGGAGCTCAAGTATCAGCTTCAGTGTTAAGACACTTAAAAGGAGATAAAGTAATTGTTTTTAAAAAGAAAAGAAGAAAAGGTTACAAGAAAAAAAATGGTCATAGACAATATTTAACTGAGTTAAAAATTGAATCTATAGTGGCAAGTGGTGCTAAAGCATCTGCTAAGAAATCAGAAACCAAAGTTGAAGAAACAACGACAGCTAAAGAGAAAGTTAAAACTGAATCATTAAAAGATATTTCGTCAATGACTGTAGCTGAACTAAAAAACTTAGCTAAAGAAAGAGGATTGACAGGTTATACTTCTTTGAAAAAAGCTGAATTAATAGAAGCTCTAAGTAAATAAGACATTAATAACATTAAAACTATAAAAAAATGGCACATAAAAAAGGTGTAGGTAGTTCTAAAAATGGTAGAGAATCAGAATCTAAACGATTAGGAGTAAAGATTTTTGGTGGACAAGCTGCTATTTCGGGAAATATTATCGTTAGACAAAGAGGAACAAAACACCGTCCAGGTAACAATGTTGGTATGGGAAAAGACCATACTTTATTTGCGTTAGTTGATGGTGTAGTTGAGTTCAGAAAAAAAAGAGACAATAAATCTTACGTATCTGTAGTTCCTTTCGAAACTGAAGCGTAGGCTTGATATAACTAATTATCAAAAACTCCATTCGTCTTTTGATGTTTGGGGTTTTTGTGTTTTAAACATTTGAATACAATTTACTAAAGTAGATATAATCAAACAATTTATTTTATGTTAGAAATTAACCGAATTAAAGCAGAAAAAAGCGAACTTATTGAGCGTTTAAAAGTTAGAAACTTTGATGCTACAACTATTTTTAACGACCTATTAACATTAGATGAAAAATGGCGTGAAACTAAAACAGAATTAGACAAAATATCTGCTGAATCAAATAAAATAGCCAAAGAGATAGGCATGTTATTTGGACAAGGGAAGGTTGAGGAAGCCAATAAAGCTAAAGATAAAACTGCTAACTTAAAAGAGAAAAGCAAAACCTTAACACAACAAGTAAATGAGTTAGCAAACTTGATTACTCAAAAACTTTATGAAATTCCAAATATCCCTCACCCAAGTGTTCCTGCTGGTAATTCAGATGAGGACAATGAAATTGTTTTTGAGGACGCACCAAAACAAAACTTACCAAAAAATGCTCTGCCCCATTGGGAATTGGCTAAAACATACAATTTAATAGATTTTGAATTAGGCGTAAAAGTTACAGGAGCAGGTTTCCCCTTTTATATTGGTAAAGGGGCACGTTTACAACGGGCTTTAATTAATTTCTTTTTAGATGAAGCTAGAGATGCGGGATATAAAGAAATAATTCCTCCTTTTGTGGTAAATGAGGCGTCTGGATATGGCACTGGTCAATTACCTGATAAAGAAGGGCAAATGTACCACTGTCAAGTAGATGATTTATATTTAATTCCAACTGCTGAAGTTCCTCTCACTAACATGTTTAGAGATGTTATTTTAAAAAACGAAGACTTTCCTATTAAAATAACAGGGTACACACCTTGCTTTAGACGTGAAGCGGGCTCTTATGGAAAACACGTTAGAGGTTTAAATCGTTTGCATCAATTTGATAAGGTTGAAATTGTTAGAGTAGAACACCCAAATGATTCTTATGGCGTTTTAGATGAAATGGTTGCCTATGTAGAATCTTTGCTGAAAAAGTTAGAATTACCCTACCGAAAACTAAGACTTTGTGGTGGTGATATAGGCTTTACTTCTGCTTTGACTTATGATTTAGAAGTCTATTCAGCAGCACAAGAAAGATGGCTGGAGGTAAGTTCTATCTCAAACTTTGAAACTTTTCAAGCCAATAGATTAAAGTTACGTTTTAAAGATGAGAACAAAAAAAACAGATTGGCGCACACGTTAAACGGTAGTGCTTTGGCGCTGCCGCGTATTTTGGCTTCAATTCTTGAAAATAACCAAACAGAAAAAGGAATAAATATCCCTAAGGTTTTAATACCTTACACTGGTTTTGATAAAATTTAAAATTATGACACGTTTATTTTATATTTTATTTAGTCTAATTTTTTTATCTTCTTGTAACCCTGAAACTAAGTATGCTGAAGAATTAAAAGATATAGACAGCTATACTAACAAACTTGATAGTATTGAAATTATTTTAAATGGAATAGAGTTTGATAGTTTGGTCTATATGCAAGAAACAGCTCATACAAACGAAAAGTTGATGAAACGATTTTATGTTAATGATACAATTGATGAAAGTTTTGCCCAAAAATTAGCTTACATTAAATCGGTAAGAAAAATTTTAAGTGATGTTAAAGATGAACAACGCAGAATGTTTGCTGAATTAAAAGCGTTAAAAGTTCAACTTTCTAATTTAAAAACCGATATTTTAAATGGCTTATATAATAAAGAACAAATTGTAAACTATTTAAATAAAGAAAAAAAAGATGTTGATATGCTCAATAAAATGGTGGTAGATTTTAATAAAATGCAAAGCATTGAAAAGAATTATTTTTATTATGCTACACCAGATATTGAAACTTATTTGACTAAAGCAATGAATGAAAAACAAGACGATTAAACATATTCTTTTATTTTGTCTAACTATTCTTTTAACAGGATGGTCTCAGGAAACTTTTGCTCAAGATGAAGTCAAATTAGCAGATTACTATTACAACAAAGGAGAATTTGACAAGGCAGAGATTTATTATGCCAAGGCTTTAAAAAAATATGATTCAAAAACTATTTTTCAACATTACATTGATTGTTTAATTAATCTTAAAAAGTATGATGAGGCAGAAAAACAAATCAATAAAAAAATAAAAAAATTTAAGTACAATAATTTTTATAAGTTTCAATTGGCAAATATCTATGAATTAACAGATAAACAAAAAGAAGCTAATGACATCTATCAACAACTAGTGGACGATTTACCTCCAATCCAAAACAAAATTACTTTACTGGGGCGAGAATTTATAAATAATGGTAAATATGATTACGCTTTAAATACCTACTTAAAAGGTAGAGATATGCTAAAAAAAGGGTATCAATTTAATATTGAAATAGCCGATTTATATGCGCGTTCTAAGAAAAAAAACTTGATGATAAAAGAATATCTTGATTTGTTAGAATATAGTCCTACTTATAAAAACATTATACAAACCTACCTATCGAGAAATATTGATTTTGAAGAAGATGAGGAAGAAGTTGAATATTTAAAAAACGAACTATTAAGGCGTATTCAAAAATACCCAAGTAAAACATTTTATAATGAAATGTTAATTTGGCTGTATTTACAAAAAAAAGAATTTGCAGGTGCTGTTATACAGGCAAAAGCCTTAGATAAAAGAACCAAAAATGATGGCTCTAAAGTATTTAACATAGCAAGTGTTTGTAAAGTCAATAAATCATATTCTAATGCACGTAAAGCATATAAGTACATCATAGATTTAGGAGATACGTCTCCTTATTACACTAAAGCTGTACAAGAAAACTTAGAAGTTAGTTTTTTAGAAATTACCGAAAAAGGTAATTTTTCAAAAGAAGATTTAGTTTCTGTGGCACTTGATTATGAAAAAGCATTAAGTCAAATGGGAAAATTACCACAAACTATTGGTATCATTGAACGGTTATCAAAAATATATGCTTTTTATTTAGACGAACCTCAAAAAGCAGAAGCACTTATTACCAATGCTATAAAACTAAACATAAAACCACTTAAAAAAGCAGAATTAAAGGTGTTGCTTGGAGATATTTACATTGTTGACAATAGAATTTGGGAAGCATCTATACTTTACATGCAAGTATCAAAAGATTTTTCAGAAGAACCAATAGGACATGAAGCAAAGTATAAAAATGCCAAAGTGTTTTATTATGATGGTGAATTTGAATATGCTAAAGCTCAGCTTGATGTATTAAAAGCTTCTACAACAAAATTGATTGCTAATGATGCCATGCAACTCTCTTTATTATTACAGGATAATTTAGGAATAGATACCACTGAAGCACCCGTACAAATGTTTGCAAAAGCAGATTTATTACTACAACAAAATAAATATCAGCAAGCCTTACAGCAATTAGATTCTATTGAAGCAGAATATCCTTTTCATAGTTTAGTTGATGAAATTTTATTTAAAAAAGGAGAGATTTACCAAAAAATGCAAAATTGGACAGAAGCTATTAAATTTTATGAACTAGTCTTAACCAACTATTCAGATGATATTTTAGCTGATGATGCTTGCTTTAGAATTGCCGAAATATACGAATACTACATAAATGACAAAACAAAAGCAGCTGAGTATTATAAAAAGATTTTGTTTGAATTTAGTGGAAGTCTTTACACAGCAGAATCAAGAAAAAAATACAGAACAATAAAAGGAGTTTAAAGATGAAAGTAATTTATAATGTTACCGTAAACATAGACCATGATGTAAAAGATGAATGGCTTAAATGGATGAAGGACGTTCATATACCAGAAGTATTAGAAACAGGATTATTCATAGAAGCCAAACTTTCAAAAATTCTAGCAGAATCAGAGGGTGGCGAATCTTTTTCAATTCAGTATATGCTGCATAGCATGGAAGATTATCACACCTATGAAAGGGAACATGCACCTAAATTACAAGAAAAACATCACAAAAAATGGGCTGATAAATCAATAGCTTTTAGAACACTCCTACACATAGAGGAGATATTTCAAAAATAATGTCAGTTAGAGCAAAAAAACATTTAGGACAACACTTTTTAACTGATTTATCAATATGTCAAAAAATAAGTGATGCCGTTCAACCTGAGGGTAAATATAAAAAGGTGTTAGAGGTAGGTCCTGGTATGGGGGCTTTAACACAATTTTTATTAAAAAGGCAAGACTTTGAAACCCATGTTGTAGAGATAGACAAAGAATCTGTTGATTACTTGAATAAACACTATCCTACACTAGAACATAAAATTCATTCTGTAGATTTTTTAAAGATTAATCTTCAAGAATTAATAGGAAAAGAGCCATTTGCTGTGGTAGGAAATTTTCCTTACAACATATCTACTCAAATTTTATTTAAAGTTTTAGAAAATAAAAACCAAATACCTGAAGTGGTAGGCATGTTTCAAAAAGAGGTTGCGGAACGTATTGCAGAAAAACCAGGTTCAAAATCTTACGGCATTACATCTGTACTTTTACAAGCGTTTTATAATATTGAATACTTATTTACGGTAGATGAATATGTTTTTAATCCTCCTCCCAAAGTTAAATCTGGAGTTATAAGATTAGTTCGCAACAATGTAAAAACATTAGATTGTGATGAGAAGTTTTTTAAACAAATTGTAAAACAAGCCTTTAACCAAAGAAGAAAAACATTGCGTAATTCATTAAAATCATTGATTCACGAAGGCATAAACAAGTCTGAAGAAATTTTTAGTTTACGCCCCGAAAAACTCTCAGTTGCTGATTTTATACGATTGAGCAAACTATTAAGTGTTGAAAATTAAAATAATATGCTTATATTTGTTTAAATTTATTTGCTAAATTTGGCTTACTGAAACATTTTTATAGTATTTTCGTAATTAGAATGAAATGAAAAGAAAACTTATTTTATCAATTTTGATTCTTCTTTTGGGTTATACAACCACCAATGCACAAGCGTGGAGAAGATCGAGACATGAAGTCCAACTAGGGATAGGTGCTTCAAATTTCTTAGGAGATTTAGGTGGAGCAAAAGGTATTGGTACCCATGGTATAAAAGATTATAAATTTCAAGTCTCAAGACCAACAATAATGGCTGGGTATAAATACATGGTTACACCCGCTATATCTTTAAAAGCCTCTTTTATCACATCATATTTATCAGGAGATGATGCTCTTACTAAGAATCCAGTAAGACGAAATAGAAATTTGAGTTTTAGATCTGGGTTATGGGAAACTGCAATATCAGTTGAAATGTATCCATTTACTGAACATACTAGACATAACTACAGAATTAGAGGAACAAGTGGTAAAAGTAAACTAACAATATCCCCTTATTTTGTTACAGGTGTAGCTTTTTCTTTTTTTCAACCCAAAACAAAATATAATGGAGAGTGGGTAAAACTCCAACCGTTAGGTACAGAAGGACAGGGCTTAGCAGGGAGACCCGATAAATACAAAAGATATACATTTGCCATTCCTTTAGGTATAGGTGTTAAATTTTTAATAGACAAGCATTGGTCAATAGGTTTTGAAACCTCTTTAAGATACACCTTTACAGATTATATTGATGATGTGAGTACCTCATATTATATACCATCTGAAATTGCTGCGGCAAATGGAACCATTGCAGGTATTCTGTCAGACAGAGCGTTAGATCCCTCTTTAGGTTACACGGGTGTTAATCAATTACCAAGCGGAGCTTATAACTATTTACAAAGAGGCGATACTAATTACAATGATGCCTATACATTTACAATAATTTCTGTTCATTACCGTTTAATCAAAGGGACTAAATTTATTCCAAGATTTTAACGTTTATGTTTAAGCATGTATTTATTTCTTTATTTGTTCTAACTGTTGGTGTAAGTATAGCACAATCCGATAGGTTTAGAGCTGCTTTTGAAATAGGTGTAATGGGTGGTGGCTCTTATTACATAGGTGATTTGAATCCAAATACTCACTTTAAATATAGCGATTGGGCTGCTGGCTTAATTGTTAGATATAATTTATCCAATAGACATTCTTTTAGGTTTACAGCAAGCTATGCCAATGTTTACGGTGATGATGCTATGTCTAATGACCCTTATCAAATAAACAGAAATTTATCTTTTTATACAGACATTATAGAAATAGCTGCAGGGTTTGAAATAGATTTATTAAAATATAGAATTAACGACATGAAGTACCCTATAACACCTTACTTCTTTTACGAAATTGCTTATTTTAGAATGAACCCAAAAGTAAAAGATGAATTTGGTGATGAAATATCATTACAAGAGTTGGGTACTGAAGGACAAGGAACAATTCTTAACTCGAAAAAACAATACGGGTTAAATCAAATCTCAATTCCATTAGGTATTGGTCTTAAATTTAATTTAAAAGAGCGTCTAGCAATTTCTATTGAATATGGCATTAGAAAAACCTTTACCGATTATCTAGATGATGTGTCAGGAAAGTATGTTAATCCTTTAGCTTTACAAGGTATAAAAGGGCCTTTAACTGCTCAATTAGCCGATCAAAGTTTAAATCAACAATCATATTTTACAGAAGGACTAGATAGAGGTAACCCAAGAACAAAAGATTGGTACAGTATGTACGGTTTAATGATTACGTTTAAGCCTTGGGGTAAAACAAAATGCCACTTCCAACCAAGGTAACAAATTTCTATTACTTACTTAATAGTATTGTCTTATCATTAAATAAATGATAGGTCCGGTTACAGCCACATATAACCAAAGCGGAAAAGTATATTTAGCTATTTTTTTGTGAGCCGTTAAATTATTAGCCCAGCCTTTTAAATAAGTTAAAAGAATTAATGGTATGGTAGCTACACTTAAAATAATGTGTGTAATTAAAATAAAATAATAAAATAGGGCATCATTACCGAGTAAAGCACGTTCTGAATCTTCTAAAATACCATTGTGATTCAAATCTCCGTATTTGGTATCTCCACTTGTGGCGTGATATATAATGTAACCAACTAAAAAAAATAAAGAACCTAAAATGGCCAACCTAATTAATTTACGGTGTAAGGTTTTATTTCCTTTTTTAATGGCGACAACTGCAAATACTAGTAGAATTGCAACTATTGCATTAATAAATGAATAAATTGGAGGTAAATAACTAGTATCATAACCTTCAATTTTAATTCTAAATAGAGTAGCTACCACAAGGGGTATAACAATTGATAATGCAATGATTAATGGCTTATACTTCTTTTCTATTTGTGTATTACTCATATTCATTAACTAATTTTCTAATATCTTTTTCCAATTGATCTATCTTAGACTTGTCTGTACCCTCATACATCCCTCTGATTCTTCTCTCTTTGTCAATTAAAACAAAATGCTCTGAATGCAAAAAACCTCCTTCGGCTTTTGGATCAACATCAGCATTAATTAAGTATCCATATTTTCCAATCTCGTAGGTATATCCTTGTGGTGCCCAAAGAAAAAACCAATTATCTCCAGTTTCAATTTGCATAGTTTTGATATACTCGTTTAAAACAGGTAAGGAATCTCTTTCTGGATCAACTGTATGCGATAAAAACATTAACCCTTCAATGTCTTTGGTACGGTTATGCAAGTCTTGCATGTGATTGGTCATTTTAGGACAAATGGACGGACAAGAGGTAAAAAAGAAATCTGCAACATAAATTTTACCTTTAACTGTTTCTGAGGTTATTAAAGAACTGTCGTGAGCTAAAAATTCAAAGTTTGGTATAGTGTGATAAATGGTATCTGTAATTTGATTATTTTCATCATAATCAAACTCCATTTCGCCAATAAAAGGTAGCCTATTGTCTTTGACTGAATCTTTTGTTTTGTCGTTTTGATTGGCTGAACAACCTATCAATAATAAAACAGTTATTGCTATTATACTAACGTTTATGAGTTTCATCAAATTCTACTTTTTTTAGGATTTTTAAAAGGTCAAAAAAGTTTCTAATATCTGAATCTCTTCTTGAACCAGTAAAACCTCTTACATGCCCTTTTCTATCAATTAAAACTAAACTATTAATAAATGCTTTGCTACCTACTTCATAATTATCTGGTGTGGAAGGATTATCGTAAAAGTAAGTATTTTTAAATTTAAAGTTAAACAATGGTTTTGGATCTCCTTTTACAATCCACCAAATATCATCAGAATAGCCATCAATATTTTTCACTTCATTTTTAATTTCAGCTAATTCATCTAAAAACTTTGGTGTCGTATTATAAACTGGGTTACCATCTAAATCTGTTAAAATTGAAATGATTTTAACATTACTGTAATTATCCTGATTTTTTACCAATTTTTTGTAAAACAATTCAACAAAATGAAACAAAAATATACCACAAGTATCAGGGCAAGTATTTTGAATGGTTGAAAGAACTACAAACTGATTATTAATGGATTGGTTAGTTATTTTTTTACCATCTAAACGTTCAAGTTCAAATTTTGGAACTGTATAATAAACCGTATCTACAATCTCTCCTTTATCATTTTTAATGTAAGTATGTTCTCCAATATATGGCAATTTTTTAAACTCGTTCCTAACGGTTTTTGCCATAAACCAAATTAAAAAACCCGGACCAAAAAGAACGAGTACCATTAAACTAATTCTTTTTAATCTGGGCATAATATGTTTAAAAGTTAAATTATACGTTAAATTCGTTCCACAAATTTGCTACGGAAACACCTTCGTTTAACAAATGGAACACTAAGTATAAAATAAAAATTAAATATGGTACAAGCACCATCATTTTAAAGTTTCGTCTCTCATCACCTAAGTGCATAAATACCATTACAATATAGGCTGCTTTAATTACCGTTAAAATAATGTAACCGTATTTAATATACACCCAAGCATCACCAGCTATGTGTTTAGGATAGAAAATTCCAATAGCTACCTCAACTACAGTAATAATAGAAAGTATCAATGTTACTTTCCAAATTTCTCTTCTTTTCTTTTTTCCTTCTTCTTCGCTGTGGTGAGCATCTAAAGAATATTCTATAATATCATCTCTTAACATAAATCGTGTAATTTGTGCGTTAATAACTTATTTATAACTTATACCAAATAGTAGAATGTGAATACAAATACCCATACTAAATCTACAAAGTGCCAGTACAAACCAACTTTTTCTACCATTTCGTAGTGACCTCTTCTTTCGTAAGTTCCTTTAAAAACATTAATTAAAATAATGGTATTAAATAAAATCCCTGTAAATACATGGAATCCGTGAAATCCTGTAATAAAGAAGAAGTAATCTGCATATAATGGAGGACCGTAGGGATTGTGTGCAAGGGTAGCATTATCTGCCCAAGTAGATAAATCTCCATCTGGACCTGCAATAAATGTGCTCCACTCCCAAACCTGAGAACCTAAAAATATTAAACCACCTACAACTGTTAGTAGTAACCATTTAATCACCCCTTTTTTGTCCATTCTGTGTCCTGCCTCTACAGCTAACACCATTGTTACCGAACTGGCAATTAATATAAAAGTCATTAATGCCACATAAATTAATGGAAAATGCCCATGTACAAAAGGTAAATGCGTAAACACTTCCTCTCCCATTGGCCAAGGATCGGCCGTAACAGGGTTAGACATTTTTGCAAACCCTAAAGAAGTCAATAAACCTCCAAAGGTTAAGGCATCTGATACTAGGAAAAACCATATCATGATTTTACCATAACTCATACTAAATGGAGATATTTTTCCTCCCCATAAAGTTGCTGTGTCAATTTGTTTTGAAGCTGGTGTGCTCATAATTAAATTTTTGTTTGTGCAATGTTAATGAAAAAAAATTAAAAATAAATATAAATATAGCCATAAAATTCCTAAAAAGTGCCAATAAATTGACCCAATTTTTAATCCTATGAAATTTTCTTTGA
>DQTE01000174.1 GCA_015662905.1 Crocinitomix sp.
AAATATTCATAATAATTTGTTATATTTGTTACAGAACAAAGCTATTAACACTCAACGTAAACTATTTACGTTGTGGTACGAAAGCGGTTAATCAGAAAAAAGAAATAAAGAAAATAATAACGAAAACAAGATGTTACGAATAAAGTACGAAAAGCACAATAAGTAGAACTATGAGCAGTCTGCAAGACCGAGCGACGAGTCCAATGTTGAACGACATACGCAACGAAAAATTTTCATCTATGGGATTTACGACTGTTTTGTTGTCTTGTAATAAAGAATAGCTGTGTGTTTTTTAAGTATTCTATCTCCATTTTTTAAATGAAGATAGATTTTATTTTCTCTTTCCACAAGAAAAATAAATCTAAACCTACTTTTCAGACTAATTTTTACAGTCTTTAAGTTGGGATTTGTGCAACAGGCGCAATGGCTATGTTTGCGGATTTAAGGTGATATGCTTTATCCATAATTTTAAAAAAACACCTGACAAAATGGATATAATAACGAAAGTTAAAAAGAAATATAATCCTATAAGCGTTTGTGCTGATGTATCTACTCCCTCATTCATATTGGTAAAGGAAAATACTGCTAAAAATACTGACGACACAAATACGTCAGCCATACTCCATTTGCCAAGTTTGTTGATGACATTTACAGATTTTTTAGACCATTGATGTTTAGGAAACGTTAACGCAAGTAAAGTAGAAATTAACTTTATTAGTGGAAAAATGACACTAAAAAGTAACAAAGCAAAGCCTACTAATGTATTTCCACCTGTAAACAATAAACCTATTAACTGAAAAACGGATTTATTTTGATACAAATAATAAGTTCTGCCTTCAAAAGTTTTCTCAACGCTTTCAAACAAACCTGAAGTTAGTGTGAGGTTTTTGCTAAATGCTTCTAATTCTAAAAATGGGGTTTGCAAGCCTAGGTACAAAAAAGATAGGGCAGCAAATACAAATGCAATACCCAATACCCTCAATTTTTCTCCCTTATTTTGATAAAAGAAATAGTTAACTATTAAATAAATAAAAACAATTAAATAAAGTAAGTACCCTAACTTTAAAGCTTGAGTATATTTAGCATTTGCTTTATTGTTAAGCTGTCCCCATTCTGATATTTTTTCGTCTTCACTGTCAAAAAATGAAAATATCTCTCCTATGTATTCTCTTGCATCAAATAATCTATTTTCAAAGTTTAACGTTTCCGCTATTTCCTCTTTATAGGTTTTGTATTGATTTAATATACTTACCTCTTTAACAGTAATAAAAACTACCAAAAATACAAGTAAAAAACTGCTTATAATCAATGTATTAAATATTTTTAATTTCATCTATTGTTTAAGTTATTTATGGTGTTGATAAATTTAGTAGATAACTCAGAATAATTGAAATGTTTACCATTTGATACGACAAGTCTCCCCTTAGAAAAAGTCCCTTTTATCATAGTAGCATCAGAGGTAAAAAGTATGGTTGATGCCAAATGTTTAGTAGAACTGGTTTTTATTAAAGGGTGAGTTGCATCTATTAAAACGGCATCAAACGGTTGTCCTGCTTTAAAGTAGGTGGATTCATTATTGTTCATAGCCATTCTACCGTGTTTTAATGCCATATCAAAAGCATAAGTTCCGCTATCTCCTTGCTGATTAGAATAAAACGTATTTCTTTTATGAGATGTTAGCCTTTGACCGTAATCTAAAATTCTTAACTCTTCAAAAGGGTTTAAACCAATATGACTGTCAGTGCCTATGCTCCATTTTCCACCGTAATTTTGATATTTTTTCAGAGGAAAAATCCCATCTCCTAAGTTACCTTCGGTAGAGGGGCAGAGTACAACGTTGGCGTTAGATTGTGCAAGGGCAGATGTTTCTTCATCTACAAGATGTGTGGCGTGTACAAAATGAAATCTTTTATTGGTGTTAATGTTGTTTAAAAACCATTCCACGGGTCTTTGGTTTAAGTAATCCGTGCAATCTTCAATTTCTTTTAATTGTTCTGATATGTGGATGTGAAAAGGTAGATTTTGGTCAAATTGCTCGGCAACTTTAATAATATTGTTAGGTTCAACGCCCCGCATTGAATGAATTCCAATAGCTACATTTGCGTGTTTGTAATGTTTGGCTGATTGTAAAGAAGCGTCAAGTAAAATTTGATAATCATCTATGGTAGAAGATATAAATCTTTTTTGATGTTCGGTAGGTGATTTACCAAATCCTCCTTTTTGATAAAATATGGGAATTAATGTAATGCCAATGCCTGCATTTTTGGCCGCTGCAATTAAGCATTCCCCCATTTCTGAAATATTGGTGTAGGGCTTTCCGTTTTTATCGTGATGTACGTAGTGGAATTCGGCTACATTAGTGTAACCGTGCTTTAACATCTCAGCATAAAGCATACTTGCAATATGTTCTAAATCATTTGGCGAAATACTGAGTGCCAATTTGTACATTGCCTCTCTCCACGACCAAAAATCGTCTGGGGCTTGGTGTGTAGAGTGTGTTTCCGCCAACCCTGCCATTGCATATTGAAAGGCGTGTGAATGCGCATTTTGAAAACCGGGTAGGGCATAAGCATCAAATACTTTATCTACTTGTATGCTTGTTTGACAACTGTTGATATTATCACTAATCTCAACAATTCTCCCTTGATTATCTACTTGTACAGTGGCTGGTGCTACCCAACCATTATTAGTTAAAACACCTTTAAATTGGTAAGTTTTCATAAAATTAAATCTAATTTGCGATAAAGATAAGTTAAATTGATAATCTATTACCTTAAAACCATAAACATCTTATACTGCAAATGCAAACAGCACACCATTATTAGGAATGTTTAACCATAACGCCAATAAGAATTAACAAAAATGAAATAAAATAGAGAGTAAAGAGTATTTTTTGAGTTAAGGATAATTTTTAAACCGTGATTATGCAATAGGATTTGATTATTAGACATAAACAACTAAAGATGT
>DQTE01000298.1 GCA_015662905.1 Crocinitomix sp.
ATTTTTTACTTTTTTAAATATAACGGTCGAAGATAGCCAATAAATTGCCGCTAGGTAATTTATTGGCTACTCTGTTTTGTTAGCTTTTTGTACTTAAATCAAGCCTAATCATTTCCATAAAATTCAATGGTTTAGCCATTACTGTTGCATTGTCTGGACTTTTTGAAGTTTCAAATATAGTTTTCCAATAGTCATAATTATTCTTTCCTGCAAAAACTGTACTAGCCATTCCTCTATCTTTCCACAAAGGTAATTCATGTAAATTTTTCATAAAATTTTCAATATTTTTCCATAGCTGTTCATCGAATTGATGTTGAAATAGCTCATCATCGTTAACCATTTTTCCCATATTTGTAAAATATGCTTTTATTACCATTTTCAAATATTGAAGCCAATTATGTAAAATTTCTTCTTTGCTCATTCTGAACGCAATCAAATGTTCATCAGTAATATCTGTATCTTTCTTGTCAATTATTCGTTTTTCAACCCTGTTGACACCAATTTCAGGCATAAATTTATTTATATAAATTATATCTGCTAAGATATTTAATAATTTTACTATTTGATTTATTTCTACTTCTCTAGGATTTAAACCTTCATCGCTCTTGTATTCAATAGGTGTTTTTAAGATTAATTTTGAACTTACAAATGTTGATAAAATTGTTTTATCAAATGCACTATATGAAATGGGTAAGTCTTTGGCTTTTCCTTCAAAGTCAATATAGTCTTTTAATTTGTTATCCTTTGAGTTTGTAACAGAATGTTTAATAGCATCTGTAATATATTTTTTAATATTTGCACCATCACCTTTGAAATAATCAATAATTTGTTGTTCTGAAAATGAAAAATCATCTTCTTTTAAACTATGTTCAATTTGATACTTTTTAACTCTTTCGGAATATAAAGTATTATTTAGTTGTCTCATAATTGATTTATCAAATGCAATTTGTCTTAATGTGCTTCCTGCATTAGTATTTGTTTCTGTTAATCTATCAATATTAGGATTTAAAAATATCCTTACAACTAATTTTCTAGTGTTTAACAAAATTTGAGCAACTGCTTTATGTTGCCCATCAAATACTTTTAATTTATGGTCATGTATTCTTACTAAACTGAGATGAAGTTGTGGATTTCCCTTGTCGAATTCTTTAACAAGTTTTCCAATTGAATTATTAATTCCTCTTGGATTTATAATCTCATCGTGGTATAAATATTCAATAGGAACTTCAATAAAGCAAGACTTTTCATGAGATAAATTATCTTCAAATATCGTTGTTTCATAAATTTTATTGTCCCCATTATCTGAAAAGGAATATTTTAATTTATTGCCATCAATTGTAAATTTAAAATCATGTTTTGAACCATTGTAAAACTTTAGTACATCTTTGAGCGAAGCTGATTTATTACCTTCTTGATGTACTTCTTCTTGTATTTTTTTAAGTTTTGATAAAACTCTAGCAATTTTTAAATTTGCATCTTGTTTGGATTTATTACAACTTTCATGAGTTACTGCAAAATTTTCTTCAGAATCTTTTCCTTTGTTTGCTAAAGGTTTAATGTGGTCAATATTAGTAGGATTTAAATCTAAATCAATTTCTTCTTCACAAATAAAACACCTGTGATTTTGAATGTTCCATAATTTTTTTGTAAGTTCTGCATAATCATCTTTTGAAAGTGAAGATAGGTATTTTGATGCCATTTTATTTTTTCCTTCATGTGTGTATGTTTTGTAAGCTAACGACTGAATTGAGAAATAAGTTACCCTTTATGCATCTCTCGACTACCAACATCTATTTTTCTCTTTAAAATTATAGTTGAAAAAAACTACATGGGTAACTTATTTCTCTCCAATGATTTGTTATATCTTTTTGTGTATTCTAATCAACAAGTTCAAATTCTGGCAAGCCAAAGTCTTGCAGTAAAAAAATGCTATAATTTTTAATATCCAATTTGCAATCTAATCTTTCAAAATTAACTATATAAAATGAATGAAATATTTTTAGTTGTTGCTTATTTAGTTCAAATAAAACTTTTTCTAAAGATTTACCAGAACTTAATATATCGTCTATATAAATTATTTTTTCTGTATTTATATATCCCTCAATAAGATTTTTGTTTGTTTGCGATTCTTTTGTTTTTCTATAAATTAAAACATTACAATTAAAACCTCTTCTAAAGCCTTCATCTTGAATTGCTATAGACATTGGAATTCCACTAAATTCAACACCCAGTAGCTGAAAAGGATAATATTTTTCAAATTTATTCCAAAAAAGTATTGCCAAATGAGAACGAAATGTATGCGATAATAACAATGGTCTAATGTCAAAATTCCATCTTGGAAGATTGACTCTTAAACCATTGTTTAAAATATCTTTTTTAAGATTTTCTTTAGATATCGAATTCTTTATCTTTGACCCCTTCAATAAACGCTGACCATTCTGATTTTGTAAACTCAAGAATATCACCATCTTGTTGCTTGCTGTCACGAACTAAAATTTTTTTTTCCATTCGTTTGATTTCGACACAATTTCCATCACCATATTGCTTGTGCTTAGAATGTGTTGACTTTTTAAAATCTAAATCTAACTTTTCCATTTTATACTTCCTTTTCTTGTCATAAATTGTAATAGTCTAAAACTATATCATCTTAGTTAGTCTAAATCAAATTCTTGATTTTTGACACCATTAATGAATGCTTTCCATTCAGAACTTGTAAATTCAAGTGTTTCGCTATTTTTGTTTTTACTATCTCTCACGAACACTGATTTATCAGTTCTTTTGATTTCAACACAATCACCATGTTTATCACCTTGCATTTCTGAAAATGTTGATTTTTTAAACTCTAAGTCAATATTTTTCATGATATTCTTCCTTTCAAAAATTTACCCAATTTACTTCTATAAACAGGCATATCCAAAATTCCAGATAATATAGCTTCTTGGATATAACTATTTATTGAACGAACATTATAACACAAAGAACTCCTATACAAAAAATAAACGAACACTAAAAATGTA
>DQTE01000203.1 GCA_015662905.1 Crocinitomix sp.
TGGAAAAAGCCAAATGAGTTTCCTGAGAGGTATATTAGAGTTAATATCGCCTCCTACACATTAAAATTATGGAACAACCATAAAATAATTTCAAAACACAGAGTTGTTGTAGGTAAATATGATACCCAAACCCCTGAATTTCATGCTAAATTAAGAAGAATGGTAACTAATCCTTTTTGGCATCTTCCCTATTCTATCGCGTCAACAGAATTTTTAGCCCACGTAAAAAAAGATTCTAACTACACCAATAAAAAAGGATACAAAATATTTAGAAATGGAGAGGAAGTTGACCCCAAAACTGTTAATTGGAATGAGATTAAAGAAACAAATTTTAGATATAGAGTTAGACAAGATGGAGGTGGGGGTAATTCATTAGGGAGATTGAAATTTTTATTTCCAAATTCACATTCTGTTTTTATTCACGACACTCCATCTAAGCGATTGTTTATGAATGATGTGAGGTCATATTCTCACGGATGCGTTAGATTACACCAACCTTTTGAGTTAGGTATAAAAATACTTGAATTAGATAATAGTAACACCTCTCCTGATTCATTGGTGCCAATAATTAAAAGAGGTGTTCAAAAAGTTATTGAATTAAAACAACCATTTGAGGTTTTTATTGAATATTATACTGCAAGTGCGGATAGTTCTGGAAATATTATATTTCACCCAGACATTTACAATCGTGATGACCGTTTTTTGAAAAACATTAGGAAAAATTAAAGGCGTTTCCCTTACTCTGCATGTACGATTGTAAAATAATTGTAGCTGAAATCTCATCCACTAACGCTTTATTCTGTCGTTGCTTTTTCTTTATACCTGAATCAACCATAGTTTGAAATGCCATTTTAGACGTAAACCTCTCATCAACCAAAAACACCTTATAATTAGAAAAATGTTTCTCTAATTTTTTCTTTAAGTCTAAAACAGGCTGAGTATTGTGTGTTGCCTCATTGTTTAAACGTTTAGGTAATCCTATAACAATTTCATCTACCTTATTTTCATTAAAATACTTGATTAAAAAAGGAAAAAGTTGTTTAGTGTCCACCGTTGTTAAGCCAGATGCTATTATTTGTAATTCATCAGTTACTGCAATGCCAGTTCTTTTTTTTCCATAATCTAACGCTATAATTTTTCCCATACTTCAAAGGTATAAAAAAAGCCCTTTTAAAATTTTAAAAGGACTTTTTATACCAGTTATTAATTTATTTTTAAACAAAAATTATTTATCCGTTTCTACTTCTTTTAAATCTTCAGATTTATACTTACCTTCTTCTAAACCTTTTTGAATGATTTTAAATGTATCAATTGTGTATTTAACGTCATCTAAAGTATGAACCGCGGTTGGTATTAACCTTAACATTATTACATTTTTAGGTACTACTGGGTAAACAACAATAGAACAAAAAATACCATAATTTTCTCTTAAATCAAATGTTACGTTTGTAGCTTCACCTAGGGTTCCTTTTAAAAAGACAGGTGTAACAGCTGAATTTGTTCTCCCAATATTAAACCCTGCTTCTTTTAACCCTTTTTGAAGAGCAGAAGCTACTTTCCACAAATTTTCTTTAAGTTCAGGTTTTGTTCTAATTAGTTCCAATCTTTTTCTTGCACCAACAACTAATGGCATTGGTAAAGATTTTGCAAATACTTGCGACCTCATGTTATATCTTAGATATTCAATAATATCTTCTGTAGATGAAATAAAAGCTCCAACGGAGGCAAATGATTTAGCGAATGTTCCAAAATAAACATCAATACCATCATGACAGCCTTGTTCTTCACCTGTTCCCATACCTGTTTTACCAAGTGTTCCCACGCCGTGGGCATCATCAACAAAAAGTCTAAAATTATATTTACCTGAGGTTTTATACTCAATAATTTCTTTTAAAAGCCCTTGGTCTCCTGCCATTCCAAATACGCCTTCAGTAATTACAAGAATTCCGCCTCCTGTTTCGCCAACCAATCTTGTAGCTCTGTTCATTTGTTTTTCAAAACTCTCCATATCATTATGTTGAAAAACAAAGCGTTTACCTACGTGTAATCTAACACCATCAATAATACATGCGTGAGATTCAGAATCATACACAATTACGTCTTTTCTATCTACTAATGCATCTATGGCCGACACCATACCTTGGTATCCAAAGTTTAGTAAAATAGTATCTTCTTTTTGCATAAAATCAGACAATTCAGCCTCTAAAGCCTCATGCTCTGATGTTTGACCGGTCATCATTCTAGAACCCATAGGATATGATAACCCCCATTGCTTTGATGCATCTGTGTCAATTTTTCTAATTTCAGGGTCATTCGCCAATCCTAAATAATTATTCACACTCCACACTAAACACTCTTTTCCTCTAAAAATCATTTTGTTAGATATTTCACCTTCTAACTTTGGAAAAGTAAAATATCCGTGCACTCCCTTAGCATGTTGTCCTAAAGGTCCTCTATTATTTTTTATTTTTTCAAAAATATCTACTGACATAAAAATTAAAATTACAATGGCTTACACCATAAATTATTTTGCGAAATTATTAGTATTTTTTAGATTTTAAATGATTTTTTGTTTTTTTTATTCACATTTTTTAGTTTATCTGCTCTGTTTTTTACATTTTTTAACAAATCAAACGTTATCTTTGTACTTTTAATTGATGAAAATATAATGAAAAGAATCCTATCCATACTTTTATTTTTTACTTTGGTAACAGCTTGCTCTGACTTTAACAAGATTTTAAAAAGTGATGACAACGAGTTAAAAAAAAATAAAGCCATTGAGTATTACAACAATAAAGAATACTTAAATGCCGCGACCCTACTAGAGGACGTTATTCCATTTTACAAATTAACTCCAGAGGGTGAAATGTTGTATTACTATTACTGTAAATCAAATTACTATTTAGAAGATTATTATTTAGCCTCTTACTATTTTAGAAGATTTATAAATCAATACCCTAACAGTAAATATACTGAAGAATGCCAATTTTTGAGCGCCATGTGCTCTGTACACAACTCTCCAGACTATTCTTTAGACCAAACCGAAACTTTAAACGCCATTGATCAGCTTCAAATATTTATTGACATGTACCCTTATTCAGATAAAATTGATACTTCTAATCAAATTATGGATAGGTTAAACTTAAAGCTAGAAAAAAAAGATTTTGAAGCAGCCAAACTTTATTACCACACTGAAAATTATAAAGCTGCAGTAAATGCTTTTAAAAACCTTAGACAAAAATATCCTTTATCTATTTATAAAGAAGATATCTTATATTATTTGATTTTAAGTCAATACGAATTAGGAATTAATAGTATTGAGTCTAAAAAATTGGAAAGATTAGAGGCTACTTTAAAAAGTTATCGTAAATTTGCAGACGAATTTCCTGATTCTAATAAACTAAAGGAATTAACGCTTATAAAAGAAAAAACCGATAATGCGATAAGTTTATTAAAATTAAACTAAAAATTCAAAGTGTAAAAAAAAGATTATGAGTATAAGTTACAAAAACACAAACGCTGATAGAACTACAGTTACCAGAGATGTAGAGTTTTTAAATGAGCACACAGGTAATATTTATAAATCAATAGTTGCAATAGCAAAAAAGTCAGATCAAATTAGTTCGGAAATGAAAGAAGAATTGGTTAGAAAGCTTGCTGAATTTGCCTCTTCAACCGACAATTTGGAAGAAATTTTTGAAAACAGAGAGCAAATTGAGATTTCTAAATTTTACGAACAATTACCTAAACCAGCTATGATTGCTATTCAGGAGTTTATTGAGAGTAAATTATATATAAGAGATCCAAAGGAAGAACAAGAAGAAAAATAAATTCAATGTTAACCGGAAAAAAAATACTTTTAGGTGTTACCGGTAGCATAGCTACATATAAAACAGCATATTTAATCAGAGAATTAATTAAATTAGAGGCAGATGTTAAGGTAATTATGACATCTGCCTCTACTGATTTTATATCCCCTCTCACACTCTCCACCTTATCTAAACACCCTGTAGCTATCGATTTTATTAAAAATAAAAACGGTGAATGGGAAAACCATGTAGAGTTAGGACTTTGGGCTGACTTGTTTATTATAGCCCCCGCAACAGCAAATACAATATCTAAAATGGCTTATGGATTGTGTGACAATTTATTATTAGCCTCTTATTTGAGTGCTAGATGTCCTGTTTGGATTGCCCCAGCGATGGATTTAGATATGTTTGTTCATCACACTACCAAAAAAAATATACAAATACTTGAAGACCATGGTGTAAATATCATAGAGCCTACATTTGGAGAACTTGCAAGTGGATTAGAAGGAAAAGGAAGAATGGAGGAACCAGAGGTTATAGCTAATCAAATTGATGCTCTTTTAAATCAATCCTCAAATTTAAAAGGTAAAAAAATAATCATAACAGGAGGTCCTACTTATGAAGCCATAGACCCTGTTAGATTTATAGGTAATTATTCCTCAGGAAAAACAGGAGTTATTTTAGCTGACGAATGTGCAAAAAGAGGAGCTAATGTTACTTTAGTGCTAGGTCCTTCAAATCAAAAACCAAAAAATTCTAATATAAAAGTTTTGCGTGTTAATTCGGCTGAAGAAATGTTTGAGGCAGTAAAAAGGGAATGGTTACAAACTGATATTGGTATTTTTTCTGCTGCTGTTGCCGATTATAGAGTTGAAAATATCAGTCCGAAAAAAATAAAGAAAAGCAGTGATAGTTTAACTTTAAACCTAGTTAAAAATCCCGATATTTTACTTTGGACAGGGCAACATAAATCAAATAAACAGTATTTAGTTGGATTTGCTCTTGAAACTGATAACGAGATTGAAAACGCTCAAAAAAAATTAGTAAAAAAGAATTTAGATTTACTTATATTGAACTCTTTAAATGATAAAGGAGCCGGCTTTAAACACGATACTAACAAAGTAACTTTTGTTAAACCTAACAATAAATTAACTCATTTTGAGTTAAAACCTAAAACATTAATGGGCATAGATATTGTTAACCAAATAGAAAAAGACTTAAATGAATAGATTAATAGTTTTATTATTTTGCTTAATTGCTTTTAACACTTTAAAATCGCAAGAATTAAATTGCCAAGTTAGTGTTATAAGTGACCCTAAACTTCAATTATCAGCTAACGATATAGAGGTTTTAGAAGATATGGAAAATAACATCTATGAATTTATGAATACAACGCGTTGGACAAAAGATGTTTTTGAAATTGAAGAGAGAATTAATTGCACTGTTTTAATTACTATATCTCAAAAAAACAATGACAATTTAACAGGAAGAATACAAGTACAATCTACTAGACCTGTATTTAACTCCTCTTATAATACTACTGTATTTAATACCATTGATAATGATTTTAATGTTACTTATTTAAGAAATACTACACTTTTATTCTCGATAGAGCAATACAGAAGTAACTTGACCTCTATTTTAGGTTTTTATGCTTATATGATTTTAGGGTATGATTACGATAGTTTTTCCTTAGAAGGTGGTACAAAATATTTTGAGTATGCACAAAATATAGCCAACTTGGCAAAAAATTCTGGAGATCCAGGTTGGGCTTCTTCTGCGGGGAAACGTAGAAATAGATATTGGCTTGTTGATAATGCACTTCAAGCCCTTTTTAATCCTTTACGTAATGCTTATTACACCTATCACCGACTAGGAATGGATGCAATGTATAATAACGTGGTTGAAGCCAGAAAAAAAATTATTGATGCATTAAAATATGTTGATAAAGTTCAACGTGTAAGACCGGGGAATTTTAACGTTCAAGTGTTTATGAATGCGAAAAGTGACGAACTAATCAGTATATTTTCTCAAGCTGAAATGAAAGAGAAAAATACAGTAGTCAATATCCTTAAACGATTAGACCCCGCTGGTTCATCAAAATATCAAGAAATTTTAAAATAACTTTTTTAGACTAAAAAATTTATTCCCAAGACATATTTGCCTTAAACTCTATAGCACCTTTTGTTATAAGTAATGTATCTCTAAATCTATCACCACTTCCGTTTATATCAAAAGGTGAAATTTTAACGGAATCAATTAAATCAAATGCTGAACCACTTAAATCGACTTCATAAAAGTAAACATAAAACCCTTTATTGTTTCTCCACTCAGTTGTATAAATTGCAGGATTAATATCAAAGTTCTTGCCCACATTATAAGAATCAATTGTAGGGTAATAAGTGCTAGGTTCTTAACTGTATCCTCCTTCGGCTTTAAAAGAAACATATAAATCTGGAAAAGAATTGTCATTATCTAAATCATTGTCTGTTCCACTTGACTTTGACAGGATAATCGTGTTTTTCGTTGTTTTAAAATTAGCCGCCCTTTAAAATCAATACTTTACGAGCTTTGTAAAAAAAATAACGTAATGCGAAATCGTTTGATTTTTTTCGATATTTTGCTGTACATTTGTCCCATGGCATTTTTAAGAGTAGAAAAGAAAACATCAGGACATTATTTAAGAATAGTTTAGGCATATCGTCAAAACGGTAGACCAAAACAAAAAAACCTTATACTCACTTGGTAAAGTGGAGGTTTATTCTAGTAGTCAATTGGAAAATATCGCTAAAAAACTATTAGAGTTAGCAGGTTTAAAAATGGAAGACATTGTAGCCAAGTCATTTTGTGAAATCAACCGACTTAATTATGGTTATGCTTTGGTAATAAAAGAAATAAAACGAACATTAAAAATTTTAAAAAACGTTTTGAAAATAACAAAGCAGCAGACAATTATGGTAAAAAATACAAACCATTACTTCCTAATTCGCCTCTTAAGCCTCCATTGATTCTAGAGGTGTATTTTGAGTGGGTAAGGTAAGTTTCTAAATGTTAAGAGAAAATAAAAATTTCGCTATGCTTAACCTTGAAATTAAAAGTTTGGATTAGCTAGTTGAATCTAATGTATTATAATAATGTATAAAAAACAACTATGGTAAGAATAATGCAGAAGTATAAAAATATAACACACACTACTACGAGAAATCTCATTTTTGTTTGTTTAATATTACTACTTTTAATTTCCAATAATAAAGAACTTGACTCTAATTATACGAAACATGAATTATGTAATTCGTCTTTCTTATGGTACAAATTATATGATGATTTAAAGATTACAGACATATCCCATATTGACACTTGCATATTATTTTTTGAAAATGATGATAGTAAGGAAATTACTATTTCTACACATAATACTGTTCCCGTTTTTAACTCTTTATTTTTAAAAAACAGAAAAATTACTCTTAAATCTTCAGGCTTTGGTCGACATACCACAACTTCCCTTTTTCAAAAAACATATAATGAAAGAGTATATTTTTGTATGGTTGATTATAAAGAAAATTTTGAGAAAGTTCTGGTTAATTTAATAACAATAATAAAGAATAAAGGAACTGTTGATTTAACTTTTGTTTTTGAAAATAAGAGCGTAAAAAAAATTAGGAATGTTGTGGATACTTTTATGAGTAATATATACATAGAAGAATAAAGAGCGGGAATAATGTCTTTGGCTGATATAGTAATAATCTATTCCCCCGCTAAGCAGGATATAAATAATTAATGCTCCGCATGTATTTGCAATACTGCGGAAACTAACAACTAAACGTCAGGCATTTGCAATGCCTTAA
>DQTE01000305.1 GCA_015662905.1 Crocinitomix sp.
AGGTGTAGTGCCTACTTTTTTTAAGGAATCATGGTTTTATGGGGTTTGGTCTGATTTAGTAGGTGAAGTCAGGAAATATAAAGTTAACTTTTATCTCTCTTCAAAGGAAGATTTAGTGATAAAAAAACTTAAAAATTTGAAAAAAATAGGGCTTATAACGGGTTATGGGATATGTTGGAGCTATGAGTAGCATTGCGTAAGTAAATTCGATAGTCATCCACCCTCCCCCCAACGCCATTAAGTTAAGCCTCCAACCCCCCTATATTTTAGGTTACACCCTCTTGAATCGTAGTGGTTACTTTTACCGTATCTTCATCAGTGACCTCTTTAGTTCTTAATAAAATTAAGATTGATACTATATAATTAAAGTTAGAAAAAGGAAAACTAAACTTTTATGATTAAACGAGATCCATTTAAAATATTTTTAGCTGTACAAGGTGCACTTTTCTTGAGAGAATTAAGTATGCGTTTTTCCTCTGGTAGAATGGGGATATTTTGGACTTTTTTTGAACCTTTTTTTCAAATTTTTATTTTTATTTTAATTAAATTGTTTCTTTTTGCTTCAGATGATAGTACTTTTGATTTTGCTGTTTTCTTAGCATTGAATTTTACAGCATTTAATATGTTTAAAAATATCGTTATAAAATCAACAGCTTCTTTTCAAGCGAATAAAGCTTTGTTTGTATATAAACAAGTAAAACCAATTGATACTTTAATCGCACGTACGATGGTTGAAGTTTTTATTACGGGGATTATTATTGTTATTTTTATTGTTTTAGGTTTTTATTTTAATTTTGACATGACAATAAAAGATTTAAGTATGGTAACATTAGGTTTCATTTGGTTAATTGTTTTTGCTTTTGCTTTTGGTATTCTAGCAGCAGTATTACATGTTTTTAGTGATAGTGTAGGTAAACTTATTGGTTTTTTTATGACAGCGTTAATGTTTGCATCGGCCATATTCTATACTATAGAGATCCTTCCTTTAGAATTACAAGTATGGCTAATGTATAATCCAGTTGCACATTTTATAGAAATGATTCATGGTCATTACTTTTATGCCCTAACTGATTCTCTTGTTTCTTATAATTATATGGTTATTTGGACAATGTCTATGTTATATATTAGTTTATGGTTATATAGTAAACTTGAAAAACGAATTGTTTCTTCATGATAGAATTAAGAAATGTCTCTAAGTTTTTTAAAACGAATCAAGAAAAAAAATACATTTTAAAAGATGTTTCATTGAAGATTCCATCTAATAAAAATATTGGTATTTTAGGTCGAAACGGTACAGGAAAATCAACAATAATGCGTATGTTAGGTCAAATTGAGTTTCCAAATAGAGGTAATATTATATCAACGAAAAGTTTTTCATGGCCTTTAGCACTTAGTGGGGGATTTATTGGTAATATGACGGCTAGAGCTAATGTTAAGTTTGTTTGTAGACTTTATGGAAAATCAAAACAAGAAATTCAAGAAATAATAGAGTTTGTAAAGGATTTTTCTGAATTAGATGACTATTTTGATATGCCAATTAAAACTTACTCCTCAGGAATGAGATCAAGACTTAGTTTTGGGCTAAGTTTATCTTTTGATTTTGATTATTTATTGATTGATGAAACACTTTCAGTAGGAGACGAACGATTTAAAAAAAAATCTAAAGAAGCATTAATGAAAAAAATTGAAACATGTAATGTACTTTTAGTTTCTCATGATATGAATACTTTAAAAGAGATATGTGATTCAGGTATTGTGGTTCATAATGGGAATATTTCTTATTTTGATGATATCAATGATGGAATTGCTGAATATATGGCAATTAATAGACAGTAAAATTAAAAAGGATATATTTTGAAAAAGGTTTTAAGCTTATTGATTATGGCACATTTTTATGGTGGTTGTAGCATCATAGAACATAATCTTAAAACACAAGAACTAGGCAATAAAAGTCTTTCCTGTACTTTAGAGGTTGAAAAAAAGAGTTTAGAGTTTTTAGAACAACAGTATCGTTGTAAGAAAAAGTAAGGATTTATTTTGTATTTACTTAGAAAGTTTATAAAGGTTGTTTTTTTCTTAATATCTTGTTATATTTTTTATTATATATCTTTTAAGGAGACAGAAAAATTTGAATCTAAAAGTATTATTATGATTAAAGATGTATCTGAAGAGCAGACAGCATCACCTTTAGGCTCACTATTATTATCGAGTGTAGGGTCAGAAAGTATGAATGATGCAATGCTTTTAGAAGTGTATGTTAATTCTTTTGCCATGTTTAATATTTTAGATAAAGAATTTAATTTAACAAAATATTATTCAAGTGATAGTATTGATTATTTTAATAGATTATCAATAAATGCGTTATTACCTATGTATGAAACTACTCTTGAAAATTTACTTGCTGCATATATTAATGACTTAAGTATTGTAATTGATGAAGCTTCTGGTACTATGGAGATAGCATTTGCACATGCAAACCCTGAACGTGCTAGAAAGATTGTTCAATTTATTGTTAATAATGCTACTAAAACATTAAATATTTTTGAGAAAAAAAATAGTGAAGTTGTTTTACGCTTTTTAGAAAAACAAGAGAAAGAAAAATACAAATTTTTTATTAATTCAGTAAAACAACTTTTAATTTATCAAAATAGACATAATACTATTAACCCCGAGATAGAAATAAAGGCAAAGGGTACAATAGTAGCAGGATTAGAGAGTGAGTTAATTCAAAAGAATGTGGAATATAATAGTAAATCAAAATATTTAAATAAATCATCACCTGAAATGAAAATTTTAAAAGGAAATATTGAATATGTTCAAAAAAGTATAGAAGAACTTAAAAGAGAGATAACCGGTACTAATGGAAAAGATAAATTAAATGTGAATATGTCAGATTTTACTCTACTTCAAAGTAGAGTAGAATTTAATAAACAAGTGTACATACAAACATTAATTAAATTAGAAGAAACAAAAGTATTAGTAAAACAGAATACTAAAAATATTATTATAGTAAGTGATGCTCAAATCCCAGATAGTTATACTTATCCTAATAAAATTAAAGATAGTATTTCTGTTTTTATTATAATAAGTTTTCTTTATGGAATAATAGGGCTTATTTTTACTCTTATAAGAGATCACAAGGATTAAAATGAATCAGGTAGTTAGTATATTGATGATAAAAGTAATTGGATTAGTAGTGTTTTTTAGCTCTTTTCTTTTTTCTGTAGAGGTATCCTTATCAGGAACTATGAAAGATAAGAGTCAACTTTCAGTTGATAGTAGAGCTTATTTTGGTGAAAAAATTTTTCAAGGAAATTTTAAAGAAAATCAGCAGTTTCGATATAATCCTGATTATATTTTGAATGTGGGAGATGTTATCTCTGTAAAATTGTGGGGGGCATACGAATACATAGCTGATCATGTTATCGATAAACAGGGAAATATTTTTATTCCTAAAGTAGGTGATATTCATCTTTTAGGACTATCTAATAATAAGCTAAAAAGTGTTGTTTCTTTAGCTGTTAAGAGAACCTTTAATAATAATGTTTATATATATGCCGATCTTAAACAGTATCAGCCTATCTCTGTTTTTGTTTCTGGCTCTGTTAAAAAAATAGGGCTTTATAAGGGGCTTTCAACTGATTCAATCTTGCAGTTTATTGATAAAGCAGATGGTATTTTACGTGGAGAGGGTAGTTATAGGCATATTTCTATAATAAGAAATAAACAACTTATTAAAGATATTGATCTTTATAAATTTTTAATTAATGGTCAAATTGATATGTTCCAGTTTCAAAATGGAGATGTGATTTTAGTTAATTCCATTAAAAACTTTATAGAAGTAGATGGAGATGTAAATCGTCCTTATATTTTTGAACTTTTACATAGTTCTGCAACAGTTCAAGATATTATGCATTTTATTATACCTAAATCAACAGCGAATCAATTTATGTTGACCAAATGGAAAAATGGACAAGAAGTTACTGAACAGTACTCTTTAACTGAAGCAATTAATGTAAATGTTACTAAAGGTGCAAAGTTAAGATTTTTTTCTAACTATTATGTTAATAATTTAGAAGTAGAAATAATTGGTGAACATAAAGGCTCTAAAAAAGTAATTGTTCGTAAAGGTACAACTTTATATGAACTCTTATCTAAAGTGAAATTTACAGTACTCTCTGATATCAAAAACATTCGTATTTACCGTAAAAGTGTGGCAAGTACTCAAAAACAATTAGTTGAGATAATGTTACAGGATTTAGAAGCCAGAACATTTACTTCTGATTCTTCAACTGTAGAAGAAGCCAATATTCGAAATAAAGAATCTACCATGGTTATGCAGTTTGTTGAACGTGTTCGTAAAATTGAACTTTTAGGGCAAATTATCATTGGACATACTAATAACCTGGAAGAGATTTACTTAGAAGAGGGAGATCGAATTGTTATTCCTAAATATTCTAATGTTGTTGTAGTGCAAGGAGAAGTTAATATTCCTAATACCTTGACATATAGAAAAAATTATACGATAGATGATTATATTAATGATTGTGGTGGATATGGAGAACGCGCGAATATGGATAAAATCCTACTCATTAAAGCTAATGGACAAGTAGTTCAGTATAGTTCTGGGGACTTTTTCTCTGATATTTCATCATTGAAGGTAGATGCTGGAGACTCAATTCTTGTTTTAGGAAAAATAGATAGTAAAAATATACTAATTCTTTCTAGTGTAACACAAATACTTTATCAAGTAGCAGTTGGGGCAGCTGTAGTGTTAAGAGCATTTTAGAAATATGATTTTAAAAGCATTAACTATAATTAGAAAATTGATTATTTTATTTTTCTATAATCTAAATAATCAACCTCATAAGTTTATTATTGATTTATATCAAAAATATAAAAATGAGGGAAGAAAATCTTGTACCAAAAGTATTAATATATCTTATAATATTTTAATGATGACAAATAATTCATTATCTTATACTAGGTGGATAAAAGAAAATGAAGTGAATTTAACAAAGATAGATATTAACTTAATACCTTATCAACCATTAATTTCTATAGTCTTACCCACATATAATACACCAAGTAATTTTTTAAAGAAAGCGATTCAATCAATTATTTCACAGAGTTATACTAATTGGGAACTTTGTATTGCAGATGACGCATCTACTGTTAAATCTACTTTAGAATTACTTGTGGAATATGAGCAGAATTATTCAAATATAAAAGTTTGTTATCGTAAAGAAAATGGACATATCTCAGCATCATCAAATTCAGGTTTATCTTTGGCAGAAGGTGAATACATAGCATTTATGGATCATGATGATGAGTTGTCTATAAATGCACTTTATGAGGTTGTGAAGGTTATTAATGAGCAGCATAATGCGACTATTATTTATAGTGATGAAGATAAGATAGACTTTAGGAGTAAACGTTTTGAACCTCATTTTAAACCAGATTGGAATGAAGATATGTTTTATTCGCAAAATTATATTTCTCATTTTACTGTTATTAAAAAAGATGTTTTAAATAGAACAGATAAGTTTAGATTGGGTTATGAAGGTGCACAAGACTATGATTTAATCCTTCAGTGCTTGTGTTTTATTGATAGAAATACAATCTATCATATTTCTAAAATTTTATATCATTGGAGAGCAATTCCTGGTTCAACAGCACAGGAAAGTGCTGCAAAATCTTATGCCGATAAAGCAGGCTTAAAAGCATTGAAACGTCATTTTTATAATGATTGTAATGTCAGTATTTACCTAGGAGAAGTTTCGGGAACCTATCGAGTTAAATATGCAATTAATAAGAATCTAAGCGTTTCTATTATTATGCCTAGTAAAGATAATTATTCATTGTTGTATAAAGCAATTACTTCTATTGAGACAAAAACATCTTATAAAAATTATGAAATAATTATTGTTGATAATCAAACTACTGAGCCTCAAGCACTTGAATATCTAAAATTATTAAATTTAAAAGATAATATTAAAGTTATTCATTATGATAAAGTTTTTAATTATGCAGCAATTAACAATTTTGCAGTTAAAGAAGCTAAAGGTGAGTTCTTGCTTTTTATAAATAATGATATAGAAGTTCTTAATTCACTTTGGTTAGATGAAATGCTTTCCCATGCAAACAGAAGAGGTATTGGGATTGTAGGGGCTAAACTATACTATAGTGATATGACAATTCAACATGCAGGTGTTATTTTAGGTATAGGTGGTGTGGCAGGACATGCACATAAGTATTTTACTAAAGAAGATTATGGGTATATGTCTCGTTTAAAAATAGTACAAAATTATTCTGCTGTTACAGCTGCTTGTATGTTAATGAAAAAGGATATTTTTAATGAGGTTTTTGGTTTTGAAGAAGAGTTACAGGTAGCATTTAATGATATTGATTTATGTTTAAAAGTTTTAGAAAAAGGATATAGAAATTTATGGACACCTTATGCTGAACTTATTCACTATGAATCTAAAAGTAGAGGAAGAGAAGATAATCCAGAAAAAATATCACGCTTTAATCAAGAGATTAAATATATGAAGGAGAGATGGGAGAGAGAACTTTTAGATGATAAATGTTATAATAAAAACTTGACATTAAAGTATGAAAATTTTTCATTAAAATAAGGAGTCTTGATGCTTAATAAGAAGACAGGGTTTACACTAATTGAGTTATTAGTTGTAATTGTTATTATTGGTTTACTAGCTTCACTCGTAGCACCAAAGTTTTTTGGAAAATTAGATGATGCCAAAGTACAAACTGCCAAAGCACAAATTATGATGTTGTCAACAACATTAGATGCATTTAGATTGGATGTTGGTAGATATCCTTCTACAGATGAAGGGTTAAAAGTGCTTTGGCAAAAGAGAAATGATGAAATTAGAGGTTTTACAGGTCCTTATCTTCCTAAAAAAATTTCTGAAGACCCTTGGGGTGAAGTTTATAACTATACTAAAGAGAGTAAAAATGACAATCCTTATGAACTTTTTTCGTTTGGTCCAGATAATGAAGCTGGGGGTACAGGAGAGGGAAAGGATATCTCTATATGGGATTGAAGCTTATAGGAGAAATTCTTGTTGAAAAAGGATTCTGTACTATTAGTGATATTGACAATGCTCTCTCTCTTCAAGATGAAATTGGAGGAAAAATAGGTACAGTACTTTTAAATAGTGGTTCTATTTCTGAAATACAGCTTTATGAAGGACTCTCTGAACAATACACTATACCTATGTATAGTGAACTTGAGCAAAATAATTTTTTTTTACTAGAGATAGACGAAATACCTCTTGCTTTTTTTATTAAGAATGAAATTTTCCCTTTTGAATTTAGGGGAGATAGTTTGGCTGTAGCAGTTACAGATATTTTTAAAATTGATGTTTTTTCTATTATTGAAACAAAATTAAAAAAACGTATTGAACCTTACTTTATTCTTGCAGATGAATTAAGACAATTTGAAAATACTTATGAATTAAGTCAAGTGGGGAATGACTTTAATTTGGATGAGGATGAAGCTGATAAATTAAAAGACTTAGCTTCTGAAGCACCTGTTATTAAACTTATAAATAACTTTTTTGCTAAAGCTGTTAAAAGTAGGGCTTCAGATATTCATTATGAATCTTATAAAGATGGGATGAAAGTTAGATTTCGAGTTGATGGAAAACTACATGATATTGAAGCTATTCCTCATAAATTTAAAGTAGCTTCTATTGCTAGATTAAAGCTGATTTCAAAAATGAATATCGCTGAAAATAGGTTACCTCAAGATGGTAGGATTAGTATTAAAATAGCAGGTCAAGAGTTTGATGTTCGTTCTTCTTCTGTTCCAACTGCGTTTGGTGAAAGTTTTGTATTGAGACTCCTAGGGAAGAACGCTATTTCGTACAGTTTAAATAGTTTAGCTTTCTATGATGACTCTATGGAAATTCTACGAAATATAGCTAAGCAACCAAATGGAATTTTTTTAACGACAGGCCCTACTGGAAGTGGAAAAACAACGACACTTTATTCTCTTCTTAATGAACTTAATACTGAAGATACAAAAATTATTACAGTTGAAGATCCTGTTGAGTATCAACTTAATGGAATTTCACAAATACAGGTTCGAGCTGATATTGATTTTACTTTTGCAAATGCTTTACGATCAGTATTGAGACAAGATCCAGATATTATAATGATTGGTGAAATTCGAGATTTAGAAACAGCTCAAATTGCGATTCAAGCAGCATTAACAGGTCACTTAGTGATATCAACGCTACATACAAATTCAGCATTGGGTGCAATTACCAGGCTAGTAGATATGGGAGTAGACTATTTTTTATTAAAATCATCAGTTATTGGATTAATGGCACAGAGACTGGTTCGTGAGCTTTGTCCGGATTGTAAAGAAAAAGTAGAACTTTCAAAAGATGAACTGGATAAATATAAGATTCAAGAAATTATAGAGAAATATAATTTTCTGAAGATTAATTATCATAAACCAAAAGGTTGTAAAAAATGTTCAGGCAGTGGATATCTCGGACGACTTCCTATCGCTGAAATTGGGAAGTTTGATAGTAAAATAAAAAGTACTTTTGAAACATTAGAAAATCAAGATAATGATATATCTAAGTTTGGATATAGAAGTATTTATGAAGATGGAATTTTAAAAGTTTTAGAAGGTAGAACATCTTTTATTGAGGTTGTAGGAGTAACCAATGAATAATGAAATTAGATTTGTTGCTATTACAGCTAATGATGAAGAGATAGAAGGAATATATAAAGGAGATAAAGAAAGTTTAAAGAAATATATTAAATCAGAAAAATTAATTTTATTGTCGTTTAAAGAGAAAAAAATAAAATTAAAATCAGGTAAATTTTTAAATAGTGATTTTCAAGCTTTTGTTGAAGAACTTTATTATTTAATTGATTCGGGAATGAAACTTGATGACTCATTGAAACTTTTAATTAAAAATACTAAAAAAGAGAGTGTTTTGGAGTTTTTACAAAATATTTTAGAAAATGTAAAAGCTGGTGAACAACTTTCTGAATCTATTGTACTTAGTCAAAAAAAGTATTCTTTAGAACAAAATAAATTGGCAAAATCAGTTATTGCGAGTGGTGAAGAAGTGGGAGCATTGGGGGGTGCATTACAAACCTTAAGTGAATACTTGTTGTTTAAAGATAAGATTAATGGAGAGATTAAACAAGCACTATCTTATCCTATATTTTTATTAATTATGAGTGTATTAATGGTCTTTTTTGTTTTCTTTTTAATTGTACCAAAATTTACAGAAATCTTTAGTCCCGATGAATTAGATGCCCTCCCTACAATATCTCGAATGGTTCTAAAGTCTGGACTTTATGTAAATGAACATGCAACAGGTATTTTTATTGGTATTGGTCTTTTTATAATGATTATACCTTTTGGAGTCAAGCTATTTAAACGTAATTTACATAAGTTTATTTTGGATATTCCTTTAATTGGAAGTTTAACCATTTATATTGAACTTTCTAGAATTTTTAATTCAATTGGCATCATGCTTCAAGGTGGCATAAAGATAGATCAAGCGATTAAACAAAGTATAGGACTAACACAGATACCGATTATTAAATCTATTTTAAAAGAGAGTCTTTTTGAAATTAAAAAAGGTAACCGATTAAGCGATGCTCTTTCTGGTCATGCTATTCTTCCTCCACAAGTTGTTTCAATGGTTAGTGTTGGTGAGAATAGTGCAAAACTTGATGAAGTTTTTTTGAATTTAGCAGAACGCTTTTCTGATACTTTTCAAAAACGTACAAAAAGTGTTCTTAGTTTACTTGAACCAGCCATTATTGTATTGATGGGAGTTTTTATTGCTTTTATTGTTGTTGCTATTATGTTGGCTGTTATTTCTATTAGTGATATTGCTTAATGAAGTCAGCTTTTACATTGATTGAGCTGTTGGTTGTTATGCTTTTGATTGCCTTGGTTGTCTCTGTCGTAACTCCTGCTGGATATAAGATGTATGAAGGAATTTTACGTTATATTGAAAAAAAAGAGCGAAATGACAAGTTCCATAATATGAAATTTGAAGCGTTTATTAGGCAAGAAAAAAATATTGAGCATAATATATCGATGCTAGGAGTAAATTATAATGAAACGAGCCATTATAACGATTGAGGTACTAATTGCACTGATTATAATGTTTTCAGCTATTGTTTTAGTAACCTCCTCGATTAGAAGTTTAAATCTTTTTGTATTCAAGAAAGAACATTATGAAAACAGTTATGTAACTGTTTTAAGTATTAAATCTTTACTTGAAAATAGAGAGTTCCTGTCTGCTTCTGGTTTATTTTCAGGAGAATTAAATGGGTATAAGTATCAAGTTGATTATAGAGCAATTAATAAGAAGAAAAGTTATATTATAGGTGAAACAGCACTTTTGACAGGAAATGTGGGGAATAGTTGGATTACTTTGTATGATTGTACCTTAGTGTTATCTACCTTTAAAAGTAGTAATCAATATACTTTCCAAATTACAAGATATAAAAGGATAAAAACACTTGAGCAAGACTAAAAAAGCTTTTTCTTTAGTAGAGGTTTTAATTGCTATGGTGATTGTTACTCTTATTACCACAACAGGAATGTTTGCTTATCGTTTAGCAGTTAAGCAAATAGAGAAACAAAAAAGTTTGACTTATGATGTTGCTATGAGATATACTCAGCTTAAAAATCTTTTTTCTGGGACTTATTTTTATATCATTGAGGAGAGAAATAAATTTAATCCTAATATATTTGAATATAAATATCTTTTTAAGAGAGGGGAGCATGAAATTTTATTTGTCTCACAGTCTCCTCTTTATAGCGATGTACTCTCTTTTATCTCATTGAGAATAGATGATGGAAACTTATATTATAAAGAAGTACCTCTTTACGGGTCAAAACAAGACCATAAAGAACCAAAGTTTTTTGAAAATACAAATGAGTATCTTATTTTAGATAATTTAGAAGAGGCAAGGTTTACATTTGAAGAGTTTTACGATCTTCCTCAAGATTTAACATCAAAGATACCTAAGTTAGTAATTTTAATTTTTTTACAAGAAAATAAAAAAATTAAATATATTTTTGATATTAAATATGACTTTTATAAACTTAAAAAATATTTAGAAGAGAAAAGAGTTGTTATATGAGACAAAAAAGTGGATTTGCTTTGGCAATGTCTTTATGGATAAGTGCCATTTTAATGGCTGTTACCATTTATATACTATCGATTTATAAAAAAAGTGTCAATAACGGGATTGATTTAGCGCATAAACTAGAGGCACAACTACTTAACGATAGCATAATTGAAAAGATGAAATTCTATGCAAAAACAGGAAGATTTGAGAAAAATTATCTTCTAAATGAGATGAAAGATATGCCAAAAAAAATATGGTTGGATGGGAATACTTATAATTTAGATAAAAACAATAGCATAAGCTTAAAAGGAACAGGTGCTTTACAATCATTATATAGTGGAGAAAGTAAAATACTTATGAGAAAAATTAATTTTATATTAAAAGACAACATTAATAGAAAAGCTGGATTTTTAGATTGGATAGATATTGATCATGAAATTAGATTTAATGGAGGAGAGGATAGTTATTATCGTATGATGGAGAAGAACTATACTCCATCAAATATGGGTTCTTTGCAGCATCCTTCTGAACTATTTTTGATTAAAGGCTTTCAAGATATAAACAGTTCAAACCAAAAATTAGTTATGGATGGTTTTCATAGTATTCCTGATTCATCATTAAATATTTATGATGTAAAATTAGAGGAAATTAATTATTTTATGGATGTACCATCTTTTGAATATGAACAATTAAAAGCTTTATATAAAAGAGATTATAGTCAATATATTGTTCAGCTTGAACAGCTTTTTAGAAAAAATGGTTATGCTGAAATTTTTCGTTCACCTTCTTTCAACATTATAGGGGTAGTAACAACACAATATAAAGAGAGTGTGGTGAAGAGTACAATAGAAATTTCATTTAAAGGACTTTATAAAATACCTTATACCGTGTATCGACAGCATCTTGAAAATTAAGATTTTTCATGTATAATTCAATGAAAGTTAGGTTCAAATGGAGATAGATGAAAACAAAAATATTTGATCTTCTTAGAAAATTTAATATTGTTCAGTTTTTAAAAATTGAAGAAGTTTATTTTAGGTCTTTTCTTTTAACAAGCAAAAAGAAAATTTCTAAAGAAGTTGTTCTTTTAAATTATGCTGAATATGCACCTGATATATCTTTTGATATAACTTATTTACAAAATCTTAAAAGTATAGATGTATGGTACAGTAAAAATTCATTAGATGAGTCCATTGCTATTCCCGAATCATATTTACTCTATAAATACTTCCTTCATCAGGAGATGGATGGAATAATTATATTCAATAGCCAACCTAAAAAAATTCTTGTGATAAAAGATAAAATGCTTAAACATCAATTTTCTAAAGAGCTTATTTCTGAGTATGAACTAAATCTTTTAAAAAAAGAGTTTAATATTGAAAAGATTAGTGTTTTTACTAATGATGAATATAAATCTTCTTTAGAAAAGGCGTTAAAATCTTTTTCACTTAAAGATGTTGTAAGTTTTGTAAATTTCAAGTTTGATAGTAAAAGTATTATTGAAAACATGGTTAATAATTTAGCCAAACCAATCGTTCTATTGTTAATATTACTTATTGGTCTTGAGCTAGGAAGTTACTTTTTTCTAGAAAAAGAGATGAAGTTAGTTAAGTCTGATTATAGAGAAATTCGAAAAGAGACACAAGGTTTAAGAACGAGAGTCAATGAAGTAGATAATGCTTTAGATAGCTATGCATTTATAGAGAGGAGCTTAGATCAAAATAAACAATTGCTCAACTCAATTGAAAACATATCAATGCTCATGGAAGATTATAATGCAACATTTAGATATCTTCGAATTTCGGATGATAATTTAGAGTTACAATTAGAGAGTAATAAAACTTCTAGTATTTTTACTAAAATGGTTAATACAGGAGTTTTTGAAAATTTAAAAATTTCTAATATGATAAAAATGAGATTTTCAGATAAAGAGAGAGTAACCTTAAAGGGACGTATTAAATGATAAATAATAAAAATATTCTCCTACTTCTTGTGACGATATTTGTATATGTAAATTTTTTTACGCCAATGATGGAGACGAATAGTAATAATCTTTCTAAATTACAACTCTATCGTGCAAAGTTAAAAGTTGAAAAAAACTTTTTAGAGAATAATATTTCTTTAGAAAAATATATAGGAGCAAGTCAAGAAATTTTGAAACAAAATGGTCAATTTTTATATTCTGCAAAAACTCAAAAGGCCATTGTTTTTAATCAATTTCAGTTACGCATAAAAAAAGAAGTGAAAAGATTAGATGGAAAAGTAGTGAATTTGATTTGGGGTGAACCTTATAGTCAAGACAACCTTTCTTATATATCTATGCCATTTACTATTATCGTTGAATTACATCCTAATGATGTTCCTAAATTTTTAAATACGCTTTTTTCGGTCAAAGAAGTGATTGTTATTAAACAGTTGCATTTTGTAAAAAAATCAAAAACTTCCTTACTTAATATGCAAATCATTTTTTATAAAGAAAAAGGAAAAAAATGAAAAAGTTATACTTCTTGAGTATTATCATTTTTCTAATTTATGCTTTGACTGTATATGAAGAGTATGGAGAAGTAAAAAAAATGTCAAATAGAGATTTTCGTTCTAAAAAAATCTTAGTTATTGAAAATAAAATAGAATTTAATGTTAGTTCTTATATATTTCAGCATACAGCTTGGAATTTAGAAAAAAAAATCGAGAAAGAAGCATTATTAAATATCAATATAAATAAAAATAGACAACCTGGTATAGCTCTTAAAATTCATGTTGATAAGACAACATCTCCCATTCAGATTTGTGATGGAACAGAGTGTTATGAGTTTATAGCCATAAAAAATGATAAACTTATCGTTTATGGTAAAAATAAAAAGAAGAAAAAAACTTTTATTGCGTTAAGCGTAAATAGTAAATTAAATAAGAGATTAACCCTACATAAACTAGCAAGTACCTCGTTTAGTTTGTATGATAGTGAATTTGATGAACTAATTACGCTTAGTATGTTTGACATCAACTTGTCAAAATATAAAGTAAAAGACAAAAATAGTTCAATCCTATTACCAGGAGGTAAAAATGAAAAGTAATTATATATTATTACTATTACTAACCATGGCCTTTTCAGCTTGTGTTAATACAAAAACTCAGCCTAAACCTATTTATTACAATAAGTATGCATTAGAAATTGAGTATGAAGATGATGTTGTTAATCAAGATGAAATAGATTTTGAGGCGCATGAAGATGAATCACGCATACAGAGTAAGAGAGTAAAAGAAGCAATTGAAACGGTTCCCACATTTATTCAAGCTGGTCAACTGCCTAGAAAACTTGGACAAACAAAAGTTGATTTTCTTAAGAACCCTAAAAAAAGAGTTAAGATTTCTGTTGAAAATATTCCACTGAGTAAATTTATACACCTTGTCTTTGGTGAAGTTTTTAAACTAAACTATACTGTTTCAAAAGAAGTTGAACAGCGTAAAGATAGTGTTACTTTACGTATGGAAGATAAAGTAACACAAGAAAAGCTTTATGTTCTTGCTGAAAGTTTACTTTCAAACTATAAAATTACGGTAGTTAATAAAAATGGTATTTTACTTATTTCTAATGGAACAGGACAAAATAAGCAGAAAATGGACTATAAAATTTCATTTGGTAAAAGTATTCAATATCAGGATATTCCAGAAAATGAGATGATATATCAGATTTTACCCATAGAATATTTAACGCTAACAAAAGCAAGAAATTTTTTGACAGAGTTTGCACTCTCTAAGAATGATGCAAGAATTTATGAAATGAAAAATATTAATGCGCTCTTAATTAAAGATTATGTCTCTAACATTCGTAGAGGGATTGAACTTTTAAATAGTATGGATAAACCCTATATGAAAAAGAAAACGTTTAAACTCATCCACTTGTCACATGTAGATGTTGGTACTTTTCATACACGTTTAGAAAAGATATTAGCCAGTTTAAATATTAACATTGCCCCAACGATAGAGGGTGAACCCATAACACTTTTACCCATTGAAGAGATTAATGCACTTTTTGTTATAACAAGTAAAGTAGAACTATTAGAAACAATTATGTATTGGAAACGAAAACTTGATAATTTAGACAAGTTAAAAGATAAAAAGCAACTTTTTGTTTATAAAACAAAAAATAGAGAAGCCAAAGAGATTGAATCGATTTTAACAAGTTTACTAGAAGCAAAACAAGAAAAAACAGCAAGTAGAAGCAGTGTTGAGGGGAGGAGTAGTGAACCTCAAACAATACAAAAGGAAACAACAAGGATTACGGTTGATGAAGAACGTAACACTTTAATTTTTTATATGCTTCCCCAAGAGTATAAAGAAATTTATGAGTTATTAAAAAAAGTTGATACAAAAGCAAAACAAGTTTTAATAGAAATTACCATTGCTGAGGTGACATTGGTTGATAAGTTACAATATGGAATTGAATGGTTTCTCAAAAATAGTGATTCACGCGAGACAGGTTTTTCTTTACAAACTTTAGGGAACTTAGGCATAGGATCAGGAGGAATTTCGGGTGCAATTTCCAAGGCATCAGGAGGATTGAGTGCCTTGCTAAATGCTTTTGCCCAAGACAATGTTTTGAAGATTCTATCTTCTCCAAAACTTATTGTTTTAAACAATAAAACAGCTACCTTTAATGTAGGAACACAAGTTCCTATTATTACTTCTCAAGCGACTGCTGCTGACTTGGGGAGTAGTGCCAATGGTACACCGACATTGTTACAAAGTGTTGTTTACCAAAACACAGGTATTTCAACCAGTATTACCCCAACCATTACAGCTGACAACAGTATTGTCTTAAAAATAAATCAAACGTTAAGTGAAGCACAGATTAACAATACCTCTGCAATTTCTTCACCTTTAATTATTAACAGAGACATTTCAACAGAAGTTAGTTTACGTAATGGTGAGGAGCTAATTATTGCAGGGATTATACGAGAAAATGGGAGTAATAGTACAACAAAAGTACCTTTTTTAGGAGATATCCCAATTATTGGAAAACTTTTTCAGACTTATTCTGTAACCAATGATAAAACGGAATTGATTTTTATTGTTAAACCTCATATATTAAATAAAATGAAAAATACAGATAGCATCATTGAGTCTTTTAAAAAAATAAGTAGTTTTAATGACTAGTTAAGTTAAATAATCATAAAATTACTAACGGAACAATGTTGTTTCCTACAAAAACAATCTGACTATTAAGTCAAAGGAGAAAATATGACAAAGAAAATTTTATTATCAACAGCAGCAGCAGCGATGCTACTAGCGAGTAATGCAATGGCAGCAAGCTCAACAATTATTATGGGTTCAGATATTAATGGGACCATTCAGGACTTAACAATTGCTTCTGCTCCTGTTGAGTCTAACATATCAACAACAATTAACATAACACCATTATCTACTCGAGTTACTGAATGGACTCAGGGTGTTAACTATATTCCAGCGATTGGTATTGGTCAAGGAAACTTAATTACTATTAAAGTTGATAATGGTTATGTTTATAAAGTAACAGGAAATAACTTGTACTTAGTAGATGTTAATGATACAGCAGATAGTAATGCTTCTGGTTCACTTGTAGCTGCTAAAATGACTGACTTTACAAATAGTTCAGATAGTAAAGGTTATTCGTTAATGACATTTAAGTTTGAAAGAGATGTTGCATCTGGTCGAACTTTAGCTTTAGCAAATGTTAGTGATACAAATACAAGTTTAACGTCAGATAATAAATTAATTGCTGGTGCAGATTCTACAACATTGGCTGTTGTTGCAAACCAAGGATTATCATGTCCATCAGAAGTAACGCTTTCTGTAATTAATTCAACTGACCAATCAGCACAAGCTTTCCCAGTTGCAAATGCTAACCCTACAGCTGGTAACTATATGAAAGTTGTTCAAACATTAAACATTAATAAAGCAACAAATATTTTCACTGACGATATAAATAAAGCTGATACAAATAAATGTCCATCATATAGTTGTGCAATTCAATTACCAGATGAAACTTCATTTGGATCAACAACTTCAGTAGTTGATTGTCCTACATGTGAAGAAGAAAAAACTATAGTATTAACTTGTGATACTGGATTTGAAGTAACTTACAGAGGTGGTACATTAGGGACAAATACTGCTCTTAGCAAAATTGACTTTACCTTAACAACAACAGATACAAGTGCTATTACTTCAATTAAATCTAATATTGACAATGGAGCACTTACATATGCAACATCTACAAATGATGTTACAGCTACGCTAACTGGAAATGTATATTCAACAAGTGTAAGTAATGGTATTGCTGCAACTGCTTCCAACCGTGTACTTAGTAGAATTACTGTTGATGGAACAACTCTTATTAAACCTCGTACTTTTGATTTAGCTGTTAAAGCTAATGGTACAGTTGATGTTGACGCTGTAACTAATTATGTTAAATTTACAGAGCCAGGAAGAGCATTAAGCGTTGCTTATATGAGTGCGAGTGCTAACTTTAGATCATTTGTAAGAGTAACTTCAACTGAAGCAGCAACAATTCAAGCTGTTATTATTACTGAAGATGGACAGCAAAGTGATAGATTTGATACGGGTTATTCAATCGCAAGCAAAGGTGCTGTAATTGTTGAAGGTAGTGAGCTTAAAGCTAAAGCTGTAGCTGCTGGATTTGCAGGGTTTACTACAAACGAAAGATTTAACGTAACTCTTTATGTTAAAACGACAGGTACTGTTGATGCAGTTGCTTTCCAAACAGCAGGAACAAGTGGATCTCAAAGATACTTACCAGTTGGTGGTGCTACAGGTGGTGGTACTAACTAGTCAAATTTTGATTACTTAGTTTCTACTTTCGTAGTTTCCTTATTGAGGTAGATAGAATTTTCTATCTGCCTCTAACTTCTTCTTTTTTAATTATCTAAAATATCCTCGGAGACAAACTCACCTTTATGAAAAATATTCTTTTAATTCTTTTTTTATCTACACTTTCTTCTACAGCTTTGACTGTTACATCAAATGACATTACAATTGACAGAACTAATGGCTATACTGTATATAAAAAAGGAACAAACAAACTTCTTACTGCCACGTTAAACTATTATCATGATGATAATAAAACTTTAAAAGAGACGCTTCCTCTTAAAAATGGACAAATCAATGGTTTGTTTAAAAGTTTTTACCCGTCTGGAAAATTGAAAAGTAAGATAGACTACCGTGAGAGTAAACGTGAAGGTTCACATAAAGTTTACTATGAAAATGGAAAGATAAACTATGAAGCAAACATGCAAAACGAGAAAAAAAATGGACATGCTAAAGAGTGGTATAAAAATGGACAACTTCGTTTTGATATTTTATTTGAAAATAATAAAGCAAACGGCATGGTTAAAATATATAAAGAAGATGGGACAATAGAGTCTATTAGTGAATATGCTCAGGGTAAAGAGATTAAACAAATACAGCCGAAAGAACCTAATAATAGAATGTTACAGACAAGAGCTTTTGCAACTTATGGTTCAGGAGAAGAAATTTATTATTTATTTATTTCTCCTATTTGTCCAGCATGTAAAAGCTTTTTAAATGAAATTGAAAAATATAAAAAAGAGGTTACTTTTTATGTTTATTTAGTGCCTTTAAAAGGTGGAGATGTAAAAGAAAGAGATATCTTAAATATTATTTATACGAAAAAGTTCTCTAATGAAAGAATGAAAGCCATTTTTGATTTTAAAAACAATAAGTTAGATTTGAAACAAAAGATTGAAGATAAAGACACTTATGTAAACAATGCAGAGATTCCAAAAGCACAGCAAATGCAAATAGCTACGGGTGTAAGATCCGTTCCTACACTTGTAGATACAAAAGGTTTTCGTTATAGTATAGATGAATTTAAATCAAAATTTAAAAAATAAGATACGATGGTATTTTACCAAGACAGAGAGATAGTTGTAAGTTCTAATAATGTCATTCTCTCAGGTGGATACTCTGGACATGCTAATTTTGGTGACATTTTACAGCTTAAAAGCATGATTTCTTGGTATAAAGAACAGCACTGTAATCCTATCGTGATTGTAAGGGTTGATGCTATTTATGATGAAGCGTTCATTGCTTATATTTATGATAGCTTTGCTGTCTCAGGTTTTATATTTTATTCTCCTAAAGTATTGGACGTGTCTAAATATAACTTGAAAATTTCTAATGTATTTACCTGTGATACTTTTCATCTCTATGGTGGAGGAATGATTAATACTTTGTGGGCAAAAGAGATTATTAGTCTGAATGAAGCCATCATAAATAGATTTTCTGTTAAAAAATATTTGATTTCTGGACAACAAATTGATGCATTTGGTGCTAACTTATTGAAAAATCATTTGAGCAAATTTCCAGCTGCTATTGTGGGTGTACGTGACCATGCTTCTATGACTTATCTAAAAGAAAAGGAGATAAAATCTCAATATTCATTTGATGATGCCTATGAAGAACTTACGCATTTAAAAGAGTATTTTTTACCACGTATATTTGGGCGTAAACAGATTTACTTACATTTAAACTTATCTCCTTATGTCGCAGATGATTTATTGGCTTATATTAAAAGATTTAAAAATGAATTACTTTTACTTAAAAATAAATTTCCCAATGCTGAATATAAACTACTCTTAACTTATCAAGATTCTAGAATCTTAAGTATTGTAGAAACTCCTTCTGCAATTAATACATTGGATTATCATTTTGATATGGATGAATTTACAGTCATAAATTTAGCAAGTATGGCACAAAAAAAAGAACCATCTAAGATACATGACATAGATAAAGAGGGGATAGCCCTCGTAACTTCTTACCATACAGCCATGTTGATGCAAACTTTAGGCTTAAAGGTTCACATGTTTGCTAACAATGAATATTATCAACAGAAGAAAAAAGGTTTGGCACTAAGTGCTTCTTGTGTATCTGAGATGCTTGAGCTTAAGCAGTCTACGGAGCTATTACATGTTAAAAGAATTGAGAGTAGAAAGGCTTGGTTTAAGATTTTAAAAGTAGCATTAAATAATGAAAAATATATCTTTTCTGAAGATTTTAATGCTATTTATCCTAAAGCTACGACGATATTTAAACATAAGCCAATTCAAACAAATTTAGAACTTAGTCTTAAAAGTATGGGACTTCAAAAGAGAAAACAAGCAAAAGTATTTGGTATTGGATGGGCAAAAACAGGCACAACTACCTTGGGAAAAGTTTTTGTAGCTTTGGGGTACAAACATAAAACTCAAGACTTTACACTTTTAGATGATTTGATGCTAGGTAATTATGATAAATTAAATCAAGTAATTAAAGACCATGATAGTTTTGAAGACTGGCCATGGTTACTCATGTTTAAACAACTGGATGTACTTTATCCAAAGTCAAAATTCATTTTAACCATAAGAGATTCAGAAAGTTGGATTAAAAGTTATAGAAATATGCTTAAAACTGAGAATAATAGTGAGTATACAAATAAAAATCGTAGTTTTTTATATGGTGAAAAGTTCCCAAATGTAAGTGATGAAAGGTTATTATATCGCTATAACTACCATATAGCAGAGGTTAAAAACTATTTTAGGTATCGTCCTAATGACTTGTTGATTGTAGATTGGTCAAAAGGAGATGCATGGAAAAAAGTTTGTAATTTTTTAAATAAGAAGATTCCTAATAAACCTTTTCCTCATGCTAATAAAGGAACGTACCGTTGATTTCAGTAATTACAAGAACAAAAGATAGAACATTCTTTTTACCTAGAGTATTTGAATCGTTAAAGCAGCAATCATATCGACCGATTGAATGGATTATTGTTAATGATGCTGGTGAGTCTATAGATGAGTTTATTAGTGAATGTAAAGAGAATATTCATGATGGATTTAATATTAAGTATGTTTATAAAAAAGAATCTACTACCATGGAAGCAGCAACAAATGTTGGTTTATCCGAAGCAAGTGGTGACTATATAAATATTCTTGATGATGATGATACCATTGCCAAAGATTTTTATAGAGATGCGATTGAGTCATTAAAGTGTGAAGAAGTTGATTCTGTTAAGGGTATTGTAGCCTATAGTCAATACATCTATGAAGAAGTTCTTGCTGACCATAGGATTAAGTTCTTAAGAGAAACCCCTACACCATTTAGACCAACTGTATTGACATTAGCAAGTATCCTTCAGGAAAATCAGTTTCCAATTCATTCATTTATTTATAAAAGAGAAGCCCTTTTAAGCGTAGGTAATTATGATGAAGCTTATCCTGTTTTAGGAGATTGGGAGTTTAATATACGTTTTTTAGAAAACTTTGACATTGTTATTATCCCAAAAGTTTACGTTAACTATCATAAAAGAGAGAGTTTAAATTATGCTAATACTGTGGTAGTTATGAAGGACCAACATCTAAAGTATGAATCAATAATTCGAAATCGAATTTTACGTTCTAGAGATGAAACTTCTAATTTATCTTTATTGATGGGACAAGGAAATAATAGTAAAATACTAATTAATGAGCTAAATCAAATTCAAGCTAGTACCAATTATATTAAAGGGCAACTTCATGCACAAATCTTACAAAGAGATGAAGTAATTGAAAATAAAAACGAAGCTATTTTATTAAGAGATGAAGTAATTGAGAGTAAAAATGAAGCTATTTCATTAAGAGATATTGTTATTGAAAAAAAGAACTTTATAGTAGCAGAGAAAGAAGGGCTTATCTCTAGAAGAGATAAAGCAATAGAGTCGAAAAACAGGTTATTAGAAGAATCTCAAAAGGCAATTGCTATGCGAGAAGAAGTGATTAAAGAGAAAAACAGGTTATTAGAAGAATCTCAAAAGG